>URCN01000018.1:0-22159 GCA_900546335.1 uncultured Streptococcus sp. | reverse complement strand
AAGAATCAGGGTTCCTCCTGATTCTCTAGTTTTAAGCAATATCAAATTTCAATTGTCCAGCTTTGACACCAATTTTGAGGGTCTTACCTGCTACCAGTTCTCCCTTGAGAAGGAGTTCTGCTAGCTTGTCTTCCACTTCTGTTTGCAGGGTTCTGCGAAGTGGACGGGCTCCCATTTCTGGATTGTAGCCTTGACTAGCTAGTAACTGCAGTTTCAAGTCGATGCCTTTCTCTGCTAGGCTAGCAATCAATGGTTTAACCATGATCTTGACAATTTCCTGCATATGGTCGCTATCCAAACTGTGGAAGACTACCTTTTCATCAATACGGTTGATAAACTCTGGTCGATAAGCTTTTTTCAACTCTTCGAAGATTCGTTTTTCCATATTTTCCTGGTCAAAACGAATGTCCTTGGTCCCAAAACCGACAGTCTTATCATCACGAAGGGCTGTCGCACCGAGGTTTGACGTCATGATGATAATGGTATTTGAAAAGTCAACCTTACGACCCTTGCTATCTGTCAAGACACCGTCGTCCAAGACTTGCAAGAGGACATTAAAGATGTCTGGGTGGGCCTTCTCTACCTCGTCAAAGAGAAGCACTGAGTATGGTTTGTTACGGACCTTCTCGGTCAACTCCCCACCTTCTTCGTAGCCCACATAGCCCGGAGGAGCTCCATTGAGACGGCTGGCTGCAAATTTCTCCATATATTCACTCATATCAAAGCGGATAAGGGCTGATTCGTCATCAAAGAGAACTTCTGCCAAAGCCTTGGCCAATTCGGTCTTACCGACACCCGTCGGTCCTAGAAACATAAAGGAACCAATTGGACGCTTGTGGCTGCGAATACCTGACTGATTGCGGCGAATCGCACGGCTAATACTTGAAACAGCTTGATCTTGACCGATGACACGTTTGTGCAGTTCAGCTTCCAAGTTTAGATATTTCTTAGCATCCGTTTGCGTCAGTTTTTGGACTGGAATCCCTGACAAACGACTCAAGGTGGTCAAAATATCAGATTCTGTCACCAAGTCTTTATAGACAGGGACTTCCTGCTCTTTTGCGATTAACTGGGCAGCTTGTTTCCACTTGCCATCCATCAAGGCCTTGTCAGCTGGACTCAAGTCGGATTCGTCTGCTTTCACATGCTTGGATTTGTTTTGCACAGTTGCTGCCGCTTCATCCAAGAGGTCGATAGCAGAGTCTGGCAAGTGACGACTGGTCAGGTAACGATGGGCCATCTTAACAGCCGTTTCGACAGCTTCATCTGTGATTTGCACACGATGGTGTTTCTCATAGGTAGACTTCAAACCTTGCAAAATAGTCATACTGTCAGCTAGACTTGGCTCTTCAATCGTCACTTTTGCAAAACGTCGAGAAAGAGCTGCATCTTTTTCGATGTGTTTTTGATATTCTTCCTGAGTGGTTGCACCAACCGTTCTCAAAGTTCCACGTGCCAAGGCTGGCTTCAAGATATTGGCCGCATCTAGAGTCGAGTCAATACCACTCCCAGATCCCATGATGGTGTGAAGTTCATCAATAAAGAGAATCACTTTGCCGTCTTCCTCGATATCCTTGATGATATTGTTCATGCGCTCTTCAAAATCTCCTCGGAAACGTGTCCCCGCAACAACATTCATCAAATCAAGCTCCAAAACGCGCATCTTGGCCATTTCCACAGGTACATCCCCACTAGCAATACGCTGAGCAAGACCAAGTGCCAGAGCTGTTTTCCCGACACCAGCATCTCCAACCAAGACCGGATTGTTCTTGGTCTTCCGACTCAAAATCTGAATCATACGTGAGATTTCCTTGTCACGACCGATAACTGGCTCTAACTTGCCAGAGCGCGCTTGCTCCGTCAGGTCATGCGTGTAGTCCTCTAGACCACCACTTGGATTCTGAGGCATACCCATCATATTGGCCATCGAATTTTGCTTATCAGAAACTGTGCGATGGCGTTGACGCAAAGCCTTGAGGTCTTCACGAGTCCAGCCAGCACGCTCTTCTAGATTGCGACGAAGAGCAGCAATTCTGACCTGATCTTTCTGATCTTCATAAGAAAAACCTGCTCTCTCCAAGATGCGAGTCGCCAAGGTATTACCATCATGCAAAATCGCATAGAGGACATGCTCTGTCCCTAGCACCTTAGCATGGACCACTGAAGCCACATACTCTGCTTCTGCAAAGAGAACCTCCAAACGATGGGAAAAGGGCAATTCCGTAAAGGTTTCGTCTTGGCTATAGTCCGTTTCAGTCAGTTCCAAAGCAACCTCTTCTAAACGGTCCATCTCGTATGGGTAATCATTTAGAGTCGCACCTGCCACACTGTAACTGTGATTGGACATGGCAATCAATAAATGCCAAGACTCTAGATAACGAGCTCCAAAATGGCCCGCAACCATGTAGGCACTCTCGATACATTCATTCAATGCTTTTGAATAGTTCATCTTACTTCTCTTTTCTATCTACCTCTTGTAATAGCTGTCGGAGCATATTGGCACGGACAACTGAGGATTCTTCCCCTAGGACACGATCAGTTGCTACAGAAGTCAGCAAGGTCATCTCCTGCTTGGTCATCAAGTCCTGCTCCACCAAAAGCTGGAGAATATCTTCATAAATCTCCTGACTAACTCGCTCACCAATCGAGTAAAGCAAATCGCGGAGCATCTCATGATGATTAGAAAACTCAATCCGTCCGATGCGAATGTAGCCTCCGCCACCACGCTTGCTCTCAACCAAGTAACCTCTACTTTCCGTAAAGCGGGTCTTGATGACATAGTTGATCTGACTTGGCACAACCTGAAAGGTATCTGCCAACTGGCTCCGCTGCAATTCCACGATACCAGATTGGTCTAAAATTGCCTTGATATAGGCTTCGATATGATCTGATATATTTTTAAATCTCATAGTAAATCAAACTCCTTCTTTGAACCTTGACTATCTTTGACTATTATACCGAAATTTTTGATTTTTTTAAAGGAAAAGGGAACGAGTAAAATAAAATATCGTGAGATCTTCAACTTTAACCGCCTTCATTAGACAGTTTACGTCTTGTGGAGTGATATAAACTAATAGTCTCAAAACAAAAAAGCCCCTAGAAAACGAATTTTCTAGAGACTTTCTCTATCAAGTTTAAGAGAAAAGTAGAATTCTCACTTACCAAGTTTCATGTTTCTTCTACGAAAGCTTAAGCTTTACGTTTTACGAAGAATACCAATCCGCTCAATACCAATACTACAAATCCAATTGCAGAAAGGATAGAGGTTGCTTCACCTGTGTTTGGAAGTTCAGCTTGACCTTTTTCCTCAGTTGCTGGAGGTGTTGGTACTGGATCTGGCGTTGGTGCTGGATCTGGCGTTGGTGCTGGATCTGGCGTTGGTGCTGGATCTGGCGTTGGCGCTGGATCTGGCGTTGGTGCTGGATCTGGCGTGTAGATGTTCTTAAAGACACTACCTGCTGGGTATTCAACAGCCGCCTTCAAGGCGTTTGTTGCTGCATCTTTGGTTACTGTTACTTTTACAGTCTTTTCTGTATCGTAAGTAATACCAGTTGCTCCAGCATTCACTTCTTTTACAGTATAAGTATGAACACCTTCTGCATCATAGTTGATTGCTTTAAATGTTACTTTTCCAGCTTGGTTTGATTTTGTATCCAGTTTGTTTGTATCTTCATACAATTCAAATTGGAATTCCCCATCAACCAAAGCACGACCAGTCAATTCTTTCGTAAACTCAAGTGTTGCTGATGTAGCTGTTGGAGCCGGTGGAACTGGTGCTGTATAAATATTTGTGAAGACACGTTCTGCATCCGCATCTTTTACAGTCGCAACCAATTGACCTTGACCGTTATCTACTACATTCACTTTAACTGTGTAAGATTCAGTTGAGTAAGTCACACCTGACTCTGTTCCTGCTTTTTCAGTGATAGTGTAAGTGTGCTCGCCTGCTTCTGTGTAGTTGACGTTGAAGACAACTTCTCCTGAAGCAGTATTCTTAGCCGTAGCTACAACTACATCTTTATCTTTAACTGTTTCTTTCAATTCGAAAGTATAAGCATCAGCTACAAGTTCTTTACCATTCAAGACTTTCTTAGCTTTGATAGTAGCGCTTGTTTCAGCTGCTTTATAAACGTTTGTGAAAGTAAGGTTTTCAGCACCTGTTGGAGTTGCAACAAGTTGACCTTGGCCGTTATCTTTAACGACTACTGTTACTTCATAAGCATTTGGATCGTATTCAACTCCGGCTACATCACCTGCTTTTTCAGAGATAGTGTATGTATAAGTTTTTTCTTCTGTGAGTGTAAGTTCTGGGAATTGAATCTTACCGTCTGCAGCGTTTTTAGCTGTCGCAACGACTTTGTCACTTTCTTTTTCTTTCAACTCAAATTCAAATTGGCCAGCTTCAAGAGCTTTACCCTTCAAGACTTTCTTAGCTTCAAGTTGAAGTGTTGCTTTTTTAGCAGCGTATGTGTTTGTAAATTCTTTCTTAGAATCTTCAAATTTGACGCTCGCTAATTTTTCACCCAAAACATCTTCTACTGTTACAGTCGCTTTAAGGACGTTCGCATCATAAGTGTATCCAGGTTTGTTATCATTAATTTCTTTAATGGTATATTTAAAAGTTCCTGCTTCTTTGTATTTGATTGCCTCAAACTTCACTTTACCATTTTCATCATTTTTGACAGTTTGTAAAACATTACCCTGATCATCTAGAAGTTGGAAACTAAATGCATCTTTTTCAAGAGTTTTACCATTAAGTTTCTTAGTCACTTCTAGAGCAACCTCATCCGATTTGGCACCTACACCAATACCGTCAGTAGTTGTAATTGGTGCAAAACCTTCAAATTCTATTGGTTGGGCTTCCTCGTTTGTAGTGACAGTTACATTGTTCAATACACGTTTAGTAACTGGATTGACTGGTTTAGTCAAACGAGTACGATACATGATATAAAGCCCTTTATGATCTAAGGTTCCATTACCATTAGGTGTAATTGAGAAATGGTTCTTATCTGTTACTTGAACATGAGCCTTATCAAGTGATGATCGTCCGTAACCATTTTCCCAATCTGGGAAGTAATAACCAGTAATATCACTCGCAAGAACTTGCCCATCAGGAATAGTATCTTGGATATTTACACCAGTGTATGATTTTGCATAACGGTTAACACGGATACGCCAGTTTACATAGTTAGGGTCGTCTGAATCTTGAACTCCCCATTTAGTAAATCCAGTTGGGTCAACGTCTGGAACGATACGAGTCAAATGATAAACTCCTGCACCAGGAATGTTGATTTCATATTCCTTATTCTTTTCAACATGGTCTGCCCACACTACAGTAAATGATGCAACAATTTGCTTGTTCTCATTAAACTTCTTAAAGTACTCTTCGTTTGTTACTGTAATCTTAGCAGTATTCGTTGCCTTCTCTGTTATCAGTGTTGCAATCGTTTCACCGTTCGGAGCTTTCAAGTCTGTAGTAGAATCTACTTCGATTTTAAACTCATTTGGAACGTGATAAACCATGAAATCACCGTTTTTCAGAGTTACATTGTCTGGGAATGCGTAAGTTGTTTTAAGATAGAACTTACCTTCACCATATTTGGCATGATCGACTAATCGGTTCGTATTAATCGTCGGTTCTGTAGTCAAAGTGTACTCTGATTCAGTTTTTTCGGCAGCACTAACAACGCCATTAAGTCTTAGCGCAGGCAAAAAGACTGACACAACCAGTAGCAAGGCCATCAAGCCATGAAAGAGTTTACTAGTTCTCTTTTTCACCACATTATCCTCCTTATTGTCTATAATGGTTCAATTATATTATACAGATTCATGACAGAATGTCAACTAAGATTTATTTTTATATTAACTTACTATTTATTTGAATATTAAGCCTAATCATGCATGTTCATCAGCTTTGAAACAATTAAATCCAAGCAAGGATTTCGCTTGTATTTAATATATACAAATTTCCCAAAAAAGCTATGTATTTAAGCCCAATTCTGCTAAGATTTGTCGTTTGTAGGCAATCTTTTGGACTTCCTTGTCCTCGTTCTCAGACCAATCTAGTTTAATTTCTGAAACAATCTGCCCAGGTCGGTTTTTCAAGATATAGATGCGGTCGCTAAGATTGAGGGCCTCTTCGATACTATGCGTGATGATGAGGGTCGTCAGCTGCAACTGCTTGTGAATCTCCAGATACCAAGCGTGGAGTTCCATCTTGGTCATCTCGTCCAAGGCGCTGAAAGCCTCGTCAAGAAGAAAGAGCTTGTGGCCAAAAAGATAGGTCCGGAGCAAGGCTACACGCTGACGCATCCCTCCACTGAGTTCGTGAGGATACTTGTCCCGTACAGCTGTCAACTGGAAGGTCGCAAGGATGTCATCCGCTCGGGCAATGGCTTCTGCCTTATCCACCTTTTGAATCAAGAGGGGCAGGATGATATTGCCAAGCACCGTCTTGTGCTCCAAGAGTAAATCCTTTTGCAACATATAACTCACGCGTCCCTTGGGATTTTCCTCGCCATCAAGGACAATTCGCCCAGACTGGACTTCTAAAATCCCAGCGATTAGGTTAAAGAGAGTGGTCTTTCCAACACCACTTGGACCTAGGATAGAAACCACTTCACCCGAAGTCACCTGCAGGTTGATGTCCTCTAAAATCTTTTCATCGCCATAGGCATAGCTTACGTGTTCTAGTCTAATTTCTGTCATTATTTTACAAATTCGTTAGTGAAGCCTTTGTCTGTCAAATCTTCTTTAAGGATACCATTTTCTTTATCCCATTTGTAGAAGGCATTCCAGCGAGTAGCATCAAATTGTCCCCATTTTTCCTTGTCGCTTGCGTATTCTTTTGACAAGTATTTTTGAGATTCGATAACAAAGTCACGTTTTTCCTTGAGTTCAGGTGCATTCTTGATGAGGATATCTGCAGCTTCTTCTGGATGCTCCATGGCATATTGGTAGCCTTTTTTGATAGCTTGAATGACTTTACGAGCTTCTTCTTTATTGTCTTTCAAATAGTCGTTGTTAGCGATGATAACGGGTGAGTAGTAGTCAAACTCCTTGACATAGTCTTTCAAGTACATGAAGTTAGCATCTACACCCTGAGATTTGGCAAGGATACCATCCCAACCGTAGTAAATCCAAGCAGTGTCAAAAACGCCATTGGCAATTGGTGTGATGGAGTTTGAGTCGTTGTTTGGTACTTTTTCGACCTTCTCAAAGTCTCCACCTTGAGATTCTACCAAGGTTTTCAACATAGCCAGCTCCGTTGGGTCATTCCAGGTTCCGTATTTCTTCCCAACCAAGTCTTTTGGACTGGTGACATTGTCAGATTTACGTGAGATGATTCCAGATGTATTGTGTTCAACGATAGCGGCAACGGCAGTAATCCCTGCTCCTTTTTCTAATTTCTTAGCCATGTAGTCTTGGAAATAGATAGCAAATGGTGCCTTGCCATTGATCACCAAGTCAGATGAGCTTTCTTCTGGCGGCAATTTCAAGTCAACATCTACTCCAGCTTCTTCGAAATAGCCTTTCTCCTTGGCTACATAAAGTCCAGTGTGGTTAGTGTTTGGTGTCCAGTCTAGGATAAAGTCAATCTTCTTGACTTCTGCTTCTTTGTTGTCCTTAGAAGCAGTTCCTTGGCCACAAGCCACCAGCACGACAGCTACAAGAGCTGTTACAAGCGTTAAAAAAACTTTCCATGTTTTCTTCATTTTCATTTCCTCTTTTCTTTTTCAAAAACGCTCTATTTTAAGTACGTTTCCATTTAATCACATATTTTTCACTGATATCGACCAGCTTCATACCCAAAAGACTGATAATCGACACCAGAATAATAATCGCAAACATGGTATCATACTGAAACAGCTTTTTAGACTGAATCATATAAACACCAAGACCTTCAAAACCTCCTAGCCACTCAGATACCACGGTTGTGATAAAGGCGTAGGAGACACTGACCCTCAGACCTGCATAAAAGTAAGGCAGGCTAACCGGGATTTTAAAATGCCACAGGATTTGCCAAGGGTTTGCTCGCATCAGACTAAACAAGGTCAGCATATCCTTGTCACAATGCCTAAAACCGTCCAAGATACTGACAATGATAGGGAAGGTTGTCGTCAGAATAATCAAGACAATCTTGGGAAAAATCCCATAACCCAACCACAAGACCAAGATAGGCGCTATGGCAATGGTCGGAATGGTCTGGATAACTACCATCATGGGATAGATCAGATCATTGAGCCAAGAGAGACTATCCATGAGCACAGCCATGAGACAGGCAATCAATACACCTAGAATTAGCCCTAGTAAAGCCACTCTCAAGGTCGCCCAGCTATGGTGCCAGAGAAATTCTCTGTCACGAACAAAGGACTGGAGAATCTCAAGAGGAGTTGGCAGGATAAACTTGGGTAAAAGTTTGAATATTCCCGCTAACTGCCAGACCGACAAAACTCCGAGAAATCCCAAAAGACTAATCTGTCGTCTTATCATACTTTTCAAGTTTCTCATCGATGCTTAAAATCTCTCCTACATTTATTTTGACATTGGCAAAGACATTATCTGCCTCCTGTCCTGCCACTTCTAGCGCTTCTTTGAGAATGCGCATAAGCTCATCAAACTCCCCTTCCAAGACCGTTTCAAATGGTGTCACCACCATGGTCACGGACTGAGCTTGCAGATAAGCAATAACCTGATCGATAATACCAATTCGATCAATCCCCTGTGATAGGGGCAAGACTTGCAAGGCAATGCTTGCTTTCATAAAAACCTCCTCTTCTCGGCTTTCCTTTTGAACAAAAAGAAAAACCTTTGCCATATATGGAAAAGGTGCAGAATTCGGCTAAGCATCGTTCCCTACGCTGGCATTACCCAGATCAGGTGCGGTCGAAGTTTAACACTTCCTCTCAGACTGTACACAGACTCCCATATCTTATATGGAAATATAGTAACGCAAATGCAAGGAAAAGTCAAGGAAACTACTTACAGAAAACTATGAAAAAGAGTTTGAAGATAAATGCTTCAAACTCTTTCATAACTTTCTTATTTAGCCTCGTACCAGGTTGCTCCTTCATTCTCATCAGCAATGAGTGGGACACTAAGCTGGATGGCTTCTTCCATGGTTTGTTTCACTAGAGCTTTAACGGCTGCTAGTTCTGATTTCGGAACCTCAAGGACGATTTCATCATGCACTTGCAAGAGCATCTTGGTCTGATAACCACCCTCAACTAGAGCTTTGTCTAGCTGGATCATAGCAATTTTGAGAATATCCGCCGCCGAACCCTGGATAGGAGAGTTAATAGCAGTTCGCTCTGCAAAACCACGAATGTTAAAGTTGCGCGAATTAATATCTGGCAACTCGCGACGGCGCTTAAAGAGGGTCTCTACATAGCCCTTATCACGCGCCTCACGTACCACTTCTTCCATATAGTTTTTGATTCCAGGAAAACGTTCAAAATAGGTATCAATGTAGGCTTTGGCCTTCTTACGACTAATACCAAGATTGTTTGCCAAGCCAAAATCTGAAATTCCGTAAACCACTCCAAAGTTAACGGCCTTGGCATTGCGACGGTCGTTTGGCGTCACATCCTCAGGGCGTTCAATTCCAAAGACACGCATAGCTGTTGAAGTATGGATATCTGCTCCCTCTTGGAAGGCTTTGATTAAGTGCTCATCCTTAGAGATATGCGCCAAAACGCGCAACTCAATCTGTGAATAGTCGGAGCTGAGCAGTACACTATCCTCCCACTCAGGTACAAAAGCCTTACGAATGAGGCGACCTTGTTCCAAACGAACAGGGATATTTTGCAAGTTTGGATCCACACTAGACAGACGCCCTGTCTGGGTCAAATCCTGCACATAGCGTGTGTGAATCTTGCCATCATCTAAAATCCAATCCTGCAAGCCAACCACGTAAGTCGATTGAATCTTAGCAATCTGACGGTAGTCTAGAATTTTCTTAACAATTGGCGCAATAGGAGCCAGACGCTCTAGCACATCCACGGCTGTTGAGTAACCTGTCTTGGTTTTCTTGGTGTATTCTAGAGGAAGGCCGAGCTTTTCAAAGAGAAGCACGCCCAACTGTTTAGGCGAGTTGATATTAAACTCCTCACCAGCTAGTTCATAAATCTCCTGAGTGAGCTGCTCAATGACGACCTCATTTTCAGCCTGCATCTCAAGCAAGGTCTCTTTCTTGACTGTAATTCCAGCGATTTCCATCTTGGCAAGGACAAAAGCCAGAGGTTGCTCCATGTCATAGAGAAGGTCTAACTGCCCATGTTCACTGAGTTTTTCAAGTAAAACAGGCTCAGTCTCAACCAATACAGCAACCTTGCGAGCCAAATGCTCCAAGAATTTCTCTCTCTCAGGGATAGCTTTCTTGACCCCCTTGCCATAGAAGGTCTCATCATCAGCCAAATAAGTCTGGCCATAGAGATTCGCAATGGTTGAAATTTCATTATTCTCGACAGTAGAGAGAAGGTATTTGGCCAAACGACTGTCAAAAGCAGAGGCCTGCAAATTCAAACCAAAACGATTTAAGAGGACTTTGGCTTTCTTAAAATCATACACTTTCAGAGGTGTTTTTTCTAGAAAATTCTTGAGAATCGGCTCCTGCAAGAGCTCAAGTTTATCTGTAGCGAAAAGTTTATCCCCACAAGACCAAGCAAAACCAACCAAATCATCCGTATGGTAATTTTCACCAAAGAGTTCAAAGTGGAAGATAGAGTCGGCACTCAGCATGTCTTGACTGACTTGGTCAACAATAGTGAAATCCAAACTTTCAGGCGCATCTGTCGACGAAATATTTAAAGCTTGTTTAAGCTGTTTGAAGCCCATCTCATCGTAGAATTTACCTAAGCTTTCCAGATTTGGACCACTGTAGACCAAATCATCTAGTCCAATTTCAATCGGTGCCTGAGTCTCAATGGTCGCTAAGGTTTTAGATAAAAAGGCTTGTTCCTTATCATTGATGAGATTTTCCTTCATCTTAGAAGCCTTCATCCCATCGATATTTTCATAAATACCCTCTAACGAACCGTGTTCTAGCAAGAGCTTGATACCCGTCTTTTCACCGATTTTCGTGACACCAGGGATATTATCAGACTTATCCCCCATGAGGGCCTTAAGATCAATGAACTGAGCTGGTGTGAGACCCATCTTTTCCATGAGATAGTCTGGCGTGAAGGCCTCAAACTCAGCCACACCTTTCTTAGAAATCTCGACAACCGTATGCTCATCCGTCAACTGGATCAAGTCCTTGTCTCCGCTAACGATTGTCACATCGAAGGAATCTTTCTCAGCCAAACGGCCTAGAGTCCCGATGATATCATCCGCTTCATACTGGGCCAACTCATAATGGCGAATTCCAAGATGGTCTAACAACTCACGAATGAAGGGAAATTGCTCACGAAACTCATCTGGAGTTTTAGCGCGACCACCCTTGTAGTCTGCATACATCTCTGTTCGAAAGGTCGTCTTACCTGCATCAAAGGCTACCAAAACATGACTGGGCTCAACCCGCTCTAAGACATGATTCAACATGAGTTGAAAGCCATAGATTGCATTGGTATGAAGGCCATTAGCATTTTTAAACCGATCCAACTGCTGATAGAGCGCAAAAAAAGCTCGAAAAGCAACAGAAGATCCATCAATTAATAATAATTTTTTCTTGTCCATACACCCATTATAAAGGAAAGCAAGGAAAAATACCATCGGAAAGAGCTGAATGACTTGGACTTATCTCTATTTCTCCGTAAAAAGAAAAGGATCCTACGAATCCTTTTCTTGTATCGATGTTAGGCAATTTATTTGTTCAATCTTCTATTTTCAAATGGTAGCAAACCAAGAAGGAGACCAACAAATCCTAGTGATGCGACTGCTGAGGCATCTTGGCTTCCAGTATTTGGAAGGAGTCGTTCATCTGTTGCTGCAGGCGCTTTGTAGGTGCGATCTTGTTCAGTTCCAAGAGTCGGATTTGTAGTCAAAGGAGCTACACTGCCAGTGTATTCTGGAACTTCATATACTGCAGGTTCAATCTTTTCAGCATAGGCTGGAATAGTAGCCACTGCCGGAGCACCACTTTCTGCATAAACTGGAACATTTACTAGAGCTGGGGCGCCGCTTTCTGCATAAGGCAGAGCATTGTTTACTATTGGTGTACCACTTTCTCCGTAAGCTGGGACAGTCGCTACTGCTGGAGCACCGCTTTCTGCATAGACTGGAACAGTCGCTACTGCTGGTGCACCACTTTCTGCATAAACTGGAACAGTCGCTACTGCTGGTGCACCGCTTTCTGCATAGGCTGGGAGTTCATTTACTGCAGCTTCTACCGCATTTGCACCTTTGTTGTATTCTGGAAACTCTGCAGTTGCAGCTTCTACTGCGTTCACCCCACCTTTAAAGTCTTCAATTTCAAGAACAGCTGACATAACACTACGTAGAGTCTTAATAGCATCCTCATAGTCTGCTAAAGCTTGTTGCAAGTCTTTGACCTGACTATTCTTGTCCCCAGAAACTTGTAAACTTGATAATTGCACTTTAATCTTAGCAACTTGCTCTTCTAATTTACTTAGCTCAAGTTTTTTCGCATTACTATTTTCTTCTGCCGCTTCCTTATCCGCCGTAGCAAGTTTAGCTTGGTCTTGACTTGAGAAATCTTCTTGGCTCATCGCTCTGACTGGTGTCACCTGGTCGCTGTCTTCTGCCAAGAAATCATCTAACAAGTCTGAGGCTTCAATGTCGCCTTCTTCGATAGCTTTCAAGATGGCATCCTTGCCAATCACTTCTTTAGCTGCCTTAATCGCCGCTTCCTTATCGGTAATAGAGGCATCCTTGTTGATATCATCAATGGTTGATTTTTCGATTTTTTCTAAGGTAGCGATTAAATCTGAGCGAACTTTTGCTGCTTGTTCTGCCGCTTCCTTATCTGCCGCAGCAAGTTTAGCTTGGTCTTGACTTGAGAAATCTTCTTGGCTCATCGCTTCGGCCGGTGTCACCTGATCACTGTCTTCTGCCAAGAAATCATCTAACAAATCTGACGCTTCGATGTCGCCTTCTTCGATAGCTTTCAAGATAGCATCCTTGCCAATCACTTCTTTAGCCGCCTTAATCGCTGCTTCCTTATCAGTGATAGTGGCGTCTTTGTTGATGTCTTCGATGGTTGATTTTTCGATACCTTCAAGAGTTGAGAGCAATTCTGTTCGAACTTTAGTTGCCTCTTCCGCTGCTTCCTTGTCCGCTGCAGTGAGTTTAGCTTGGTCTTGACTTGAAAGTTGTGATTGAGTTTTTGCTTCGGCTGGTGTTACCTGATCACTGTCTTCTGCTAAGAAATCTGCCAATAAGTCGGACGCTTCGATATCGCCTTCTTCGATAGCTTTCAAGATAGCATCCTTGCCAATCATTTCTTTAGCTGCCATAATGGCTGCTTCTTTATCGGTAATAGAGGCGTCTTTATTGATGTCTTCGATTGTGGATTGCTCGATACCCTCAAGGGTTGTCAACAATTCGCTGTGGGCTTTGGCTTCTGCTGCTTGCTTTGCTTCTTCCTCTTTCTTAGCCTCCTCAGCTGCTTCCTTGTCCGCTGCAGCGAGTTTAGCTTGGTCTTGGATAGAAAGTTGTGATTGAGGCTTCGCTTCAGCTGGGGTGACCTGATCGCTTTCTTCTGCCAAGAAGTCAGCTAACAAGTCTGACGCGTCAAGGTCACCTTCTTCGATGGATTTTAAGATGGCGTCCTTGCCAATCATTTCTTTAGCTGCCTCAATGGCCGCTTCTTTGTCAGTAATAGAGGCGTCTTTATTGATGTCTTCGATTGTGGATTGTTCGATATCCTCAAGGATTGTCAACAATTCGCTGTGGGCTTTTGTTTCCTCAGCAGCTTCCTTATCTGCTGCAGCGAGTTTGGCTTGAACTTGTCTAGAAAGTTGTGATTGGGTCTTCGCTTCAGCTGATGTTACCTGATCACTTCCCTCTGCCAAGAGGTCAGCTAACAATTCTGAGGCGTCAAAGTCACCTTCTTCGATAGCTTTCAAGACGACTTCCTTACCAATTACTTCTTTAGCTGCCTTAATGGCCGCTTCTTTATCAGTGATAGAAGCATCCTTGTTCAGGTCATCAATCGTATCTTGTTCAATTTTTTCTAGGGTAGCGATTAAGTCTGATCGAACTTTAGCAGCCTCAACCTGGGCCTCTTTATCAGCTTCATCTAACTTAGCTTGGTCTTCATCAGTGAATTCTGAGACAGGTTCTGCAACAGTCTTGTGCTCGGTCATGTCTGCAGGCCAATCAACAATCACATCCCCAATCTCCAAATCCTCATCTGCGATAGCCTTCAAGAGATCTTCTTTACCAATCTCTTCCTTAGCTGCCTTAATTGCTGCTTCCTTGTCTATAATAGAGGTGTCTTTCTTAATCTCTTCAATTACAGAATTTTCAAGATCTTCTATAGCTTGCAATAAAGCTCCTATAGCTTGAGAATCTTGCTCTCTCGCATCTTTTTCTGCTTGATCTAACAGCTCCATCTCCTCAGCAGACAACTGTTTATTTGTTTTCGCTTCAGGACCTGTTACCACTGGTTTATCTTCTGCACCTTCTGGTAATTCAGCGATAATATTGTCTAAACTAAGCTCTCCCGACTCAAGAGTATCTGAAATATACAGCTTACCGATATATTCCTTCACAGCCTTAACTGCAGCTTCTTTGTCCTCAATCGCTTCCTTATCCTCGATATCACTGATAGCCTGCTCTTCTAACTCATCCAAAGCCTGCATCAATTCTTCTTTGGTCATCTTGGCTAGACTTGTTGCTTCAGGATTAGCTGGACTAGCGTTTTCTGATCCCTTTTCAGTTTGAGCTCCGCTATCCCCTTCTGCTGCGGCTTGTGGTTGTGCAGGAGCAACTGCCTGCTCTTCTGCTTTCCTTCCATCTGCCTTGACTACTGAAGGCTGTGAAACGAAAACACCAGCTCCCAAAACAGCTGCACTTGCTAAACTTCTTAAAATTACTTTCTTCTTGTCCATTAGACAATGCCCCTCTTTTTACTTTTTGTAATTATTATATTATATTGTACATTCTTCGTCAATTCCTTTCCTAAATAACTCAAACTTCCATGATTAAATTGATCAACTCAGATTCTCACCCCGTTACTGTCGAGTCTGTAGCCATCAATAATCGTATTAACAGCTAAAGCTCCCGAAGCATCGACATAGTAATGTTTGCCCAAGACTTGGAACCATTGACTAGCTTTCATCCGGCCAGATTCCTCTAAGTAATACCAAGTTCCCTTGTCTTTAAGCCATCCCGTCTGCATCTCACCCGAAGCCTTCAGGTAATACCAGTAAGAGCCATCCTTAATCCAGCCAGTTGACATGGCCCCATTTTCTTTTAAATGATACCAATTGCCGTTAACTTTTTTCCATCCTGTCGCTAGCTTACCATTCTCTCGGTAATACCAACTCCCTCCTTCTTTTTTCCAGCCTTTTTCTGTATTGCTTAACTCTGCATACTGCACATATCTTCTAGAACCACTGTAGGATAGATAACCGAGCCACTTATAACCATCCTTTTCAAGAACCTGGTCATAACTTACACTCTCACCAGCATAATAGTAGTCAATAACCTGTCCTGTACTTGATGGTTGGTCCATAATAGGCGATTTCCCCGTGAATACTATTGTCCCACTAGACGGAAGTTCTGAGCTAAGAGCATTCTCACCCGCACTATGGCTAGCAGATAAATCCCTGAAATGAATAAACCCTGTCATCGAACTAGCCTTGACTTTTCGACGGTTATACTTTTCTCGAACCCCATAATTATACTCTTCGATCTCAATCGTATCCCCTGATACATTTGATACCCAGGCCACGTGCCCATAATAACCTTCTGTCGACCAAGCAATAGCCCCAACTTCTGGCTTAGTATCCACACGATAACCTTCACGACGAGCACGATGCCCCCATTCATTCGCATTTCCGTAGGCAGGAGGAATCTCAAAGCCATTTACACTACTCAAACGAAAGGCCGCAAAAGACGTACACTGGCGAGAATACATCCGCCACTGATCAATTTCAACACTACCATTTTTGTAGTGAAGCGGATAGTCATCTCCACGCGCTACACTGTCAGCCTGAACCGATTCCCCACCAAACAAAAAGGTACTCGTAACGAACAAAGTAGCCAGCCCTACACTCAACTGAGTACATCTACTCTTCTTAACTCCTGATTTAAAAAATGTCATTCATTCTCCTTAATAATATAAATTTCCGAGGTTACCCTCGTTTATACTATTCGGGAGAAAAAGAAAAAAGTGAGCAAAGCTCACTTCATTTTAGGATTCTTGGTCTAGATAGCGAATCAAGTTCTTTTCTGTCAAGATATCTGAGTAGGTGAAGGATTCAACATAGACATTGGCTTGTTTATCTCCTTCAACATCCCCAAATTCAACGATAAATAGAGATGGATAAACCTCGATTAGCTTACCCAATCGATTTTTTTGGCGCTTACGGCCATTCTCCAAAGTCATTTCAACGACTTGTCCCTCATGTGCCTTGATCTCTTCTTTTATTTTTTTCATCTTGGCTACATCTGTAAATGCATCTGACATCTTATGCCTCCCTCTTTGAGATACTTGAAAATTTATTGTATTCTTTTTGGAAAATCAATTCCACCGTACCACGAGCTCCACTACGGTTTTTCTCGATGATAACCTCTACCTTGTTATTTGGAATTCCTTCCTCTTCTTCACCCGCACGATCATAGTAGTCGTCACGGTATAGAAAGGCTACGATATCCGCATCCTGCTCGATAGAACCCGATTCACGAATATCAGACAAGACTGGTCTCTTATCCTGACGCTGTTCCACTCCACGAGATAACTGACTAAGAGCAATGACTGGAACCTTTAGCTCCTTAGCTAGAATTTTCAACTGACGAGAAATTTCAGAGACTTCTTGTTGGCGGTTCTCACGACCAGTACCTGTGATAAGCTGTAGGTAGTCGATCAAAATCAAGCCTAGATTGCCTGTTTCTTGAGCCAGTTTGCGTGAGCGCGAACGAATTTCCGTGATCCGAATCCCTGGTGTATCATCGATATAGATACTCGCGTTGGCTAGATTCCCTTGAGCAATGGTATACTTTTGCCATTCCTCATCAGTCAATTGACCTGTACGGATAGAATGGGACTCCACCAAGCCTTCGGCCGCCAACATACGGTCTACTAGACTTTCCGCACCCATTTCCAGCGAAAAGATAGCAACCGTCTTGTCCAACTTAGTCCCAATGTTTTGCGCAATGTTCAAAGCAAAGGCCGTCTTACCAACCGCTGGTCGCGCCGCTAGTATAATTAGTTCCTCCTCATGGAGACCTGTCGTCATATGGTCCAAATCACGGTAGCCCGTTGCAATACCAGTGATATCCGTTGTTTGTTGTGACCGAACTTCTAGGTTCCCAAAGTTGATATTTAAAATATCTCGGATGTTCTTGAATCCACTACGATTGGCGTTTTCGCTAACATCAATGAGTCCCTTTTCAGCCTGAGCGATGATTTCATCTGCAGGCTTAGAAGCCTCATAAGCTTGGTTGACAGACTCTGTCAACTTGGAAATCAAGCGACGTAGCATAGCCTTTTCCGCCACAATTTTAGCATAATATTCCGCATTAGCTGAAGTTGGTACCGAGTTGACAATTTCAACAAGATAGGACAAGCCACCAATATTTTGGAGATCGCCTTGGCTATCCAAAATCGTCCGAACTGTCGTCGCATCAATCGCTTCTCCACGATCCGACAAGTCTACCATCGCTTGGAAAATCAACCGATGAGCATACTTAAAGAAGTCACGAGAATCAATGTATTCTCGGACAAAAACGAGCTTACTCTCATCTATAAAAATAGCCCCCAGAACAGATTGTTCTGCCAAAATATCCTGAGGTTGAACTCGCAGTTCCTCTACTTCTGCCATCCGACTTTCCTTCCTTTTACAATCTTGTCAAGAAGTTGTAAACTTAACCTTCTTTTACACGAAGATTGATGAGACTTGTAACATCTTGATAGATCTTCACTGGTACATCAATCAAACCTACTGCTCGAATTGGTGCTTGCACTTGAATATTGCGTTTGTCAATCTTGATACCAAACTGCTTTTGCAATTCTTCTGCAATTTTCTTGTTAGTGATGGAACCAAATGTACGGCCATCTGGTCCAACCTTTTCAACAAACTCTACAACTGTTTCTTCTGCCTCAAGCTTAGCCTTGATGGCTTTTGCTTCAGCAATCATTTCAGCATGAGCCTTTTCTTCTGATTTTTGTTTTCCACGCAACTCACCCACTGCTTGAGCAGTTGCTTCCTTGGCCAAATTCTTTTTAATCAGGAAGTTTTGAGCGTAGCCAGTTGGTACTTCCTTAATTTCGCCTTTCTTCCCTTTTCCTTTAACATCTGCTAAAAAGATTACTTTCATTCTTCTTTCTCCTTTTCCTTTAGTTCTTCCAAGATTAGTTGAGTCAATTTTTCTCCTGCATCCGACAAACTCATATCCTCGATTTGCGCGGCAGCTAGATTAAAGTGACCACCGCCACCCAACTCTTCCATAATGCGTTGCACATTGATTTTACTACGACTTCGAGCCGAGATAGAGATAAATCCTTGTGTATTTTTTGCCAGAACGAAACTAGCCTCAATACCTGACATAGCTAGCATAGCATCGGCAGCCTTACTGATAACAACTGTGTCATAAGTCCTTGAGTCCTTAGCTTGGGCAATCAAGATATCTGAACCTAACTTACGACCTTGTAAAATAAGTTCATTTACCTCACGGTATTCTTCAAAATCTGTCGCAGCAATCTCCTGGATAGCAATACTATCGCTTCCCCGTGTTCTCAGATAGCTCGCCACATCAAAGGTTCGGCTCGTCACGCGAGATGTGAAATTCTTGGTATCCAGCATCATACCAGCCATCAAAACACTGGCCTGCATACGACTCAAACGATTTTTCTTAGAATTTTGGAACTGAATCAATTCTGTGACCAACTCACTGGCACTACTTGCTCCACTTTCGATATAGGTGATGACTGCATTCTCTGGGAAATCCTGATCACGTCTATGATGGTCAATAACAATAGTTTGAGTGAACAAATCATAAAAATCTTTTGACAAGGTCAAAGCCGTCTTGGAATGATCCACTAGAATCAATAATGAACGGTTTGTAACTAACTTCATCGCATCTGTAAGAGATAAAAGTTTCGTGACATCTTCCTTCTTCAAGAACTGAATAGCACGTTCGATATCTGCTGACATCTGGTCTGCATCGTAGACAGCATAACTGTTCTCGATAATATTACTTGCAAACAACTGCATACCGACAGCAGAGCCCAAGGCATCCATATCTAGATTTTTATGACCGACTACAAAAACTTGGTCAACACTTCGAATCTTATCAGAAATGGCTGTCATCATGGCTCTGGTACGTGTACGAGTACGTTTGATAGATGCAGCAGTTCCTCCACCAAAGTAGACAGGATTCTTGGTTTCGTTATTTTCCTTGACCACCACCTGGTCACCACCGCGAACTTCTGCTAAGTTCAAGTTGAGCAAGGCAATTTTCCCTATCTCTTCATGGTTTCCATCACCATAAGAAAATCCCATACTTAAAGTTAGGGGTAGATGCCTCTGTTTTGATTCTTCTCGGAAAGTATCAATAACAGAGAATTTATCATTCATCAATTCCTCTAGTACCGTGTAATCTGTGAATACATAAAAACGATCCATCCCCACACGGCGAGAAAACATAGCATACTTACTAGCAAATTCTGAAACAAAATTGGCTACAAAACTATTGATATGACTGATATCTGAGTCAGATGTCGCATCCTCCAAATCATCATAGTTATCTACCGAGATGACTCCAATGACTGGACGACTAGTTACCAATTCGACAGTTGCTTCGTACTCCCCAGAAACATCAAAGAAATACAAAACACCCGAAGTCTTGTCCATATGAACAGCATACCGTGTTTCGCCCAAGGTAGCATACGAACCAGGATTCCCAACAGAAGCCTTGATGATGGTTTGAATTAACTCAACATCAATTTCGCCTTCTTCAGTAGTCAAAATCAACTCAGCATAAGGATTAAACCATTCCACTTCGCCAGTAGATAGGTCTAATTTCAGAACACCAACCGGCATTTGTTCGAGCAGCGTGTTTAAGCTATCTTCAGCTTGATGATTTACGTATTGGATTTGTTCAATTTCGCTCTTTTCATACTGTTTTTTTTGCCAGACAAATAAAAGCAGATAAAGAAGTACAAATAAAAACAAGACACTGATTGTTACAACATTATTTTGTGAAAAAATAATCAGCATTGTTAAGGTTCCGAAAGTTGCAAGTCCTAGCAAGATTGTAGAAAACGGGATTAAATTATTTTTTTTCATTCTAAACCTCTTGCGCATTATTATATCACAAATGCCCTTAAAAAGCGACCCTTTAAAAGATGCAAGCCCTTCTTTCATGATTGATTTCTCTAACTTCAGACACAAAAGGAGGAGGGGATCATCACCCTCCTACCCACGTGTTCAGATCACTAACACCTAACGTTCCACGATAAGGGCAGTCCCCATCCCTCCTCCGATACAGAGAGTTGCTAACCCAGTTTTAGCATCTCGTTTCATCATCTCATGTACCAGAGTTACTAGGATACGGCAACCGGAGGCCCCAATTGGGTGACCAAGAGCAATGGCGCCACCATTGACATTGACAATATCTGTGTTAAAGCCAAGTGTTTTCCCAACTGCACAAGCCTGGGCAGCAAAGGCTTCATTTGACTCAATCAAGTCGAGATCCTCAACTGTCAATTTGCCTTTTTCAAGAGCCTTGCGAGTCGCATAAATCGGTCCACATCCCATCATCTTAGGATCCAAACCTGCACTTGCATACGAACGAATGCGGGCAATGACTGGAAGTCCCAATTCTTCAGCTTTTTCATCACTCATCATCAAGACAGCTGCTGCTCCGTCATTGATACCTGAAGCATTTCCCGCTGTGACAGAACCGTCTTTTTTGAAAACAGGACCTAGCTTAGACAAACTCTCTAAGCTAGCATCTTTTCTAGGATATTCATCTGTATCAAAAACGATAGGATCGCCTTTGCGTTGAGGAATGATAACTGGCACTATCTCTTCTTTAAAGCGTCCAGATTCTATAGCTGCAACTGCTCGTTTTTGTGACTCTAAAGCAAGAGCATCTTGCTCTTCTCTACTGACACCATATTCTTCAGCCACGTTTTCAGCTGTAATCCCCATATGGCATTCGTTAAAGGCATCAGACAAACCGTCCTTAATCATGGTATCTACCACTTTCGAATCGCCCATACGACCACCCCAACGGAAACTTGGCAAAACGTATGGCGCCTGACTCATGTTTTCTGCACCACCAGCTACAATAATATCTGCATCACCACATCGAATCGCTTGAGCAGCCAACTGCACTGCCTTCAAACCGGAACCACAAACCTTGTTGATAGTAAAGGCTGGTGTAAATTCAGGGAGTCCTGCGTGAATGCTCATTTGACGAGCTACGTTTTGACCTAAACCTGCGCCTAGTACATTCCCCATAATCACTTCATCTACTAGCTCTGGTTTGACATTGGCTTTTTCCAAAGCACTCTTTATAACCAAAGCTCCCAAATCAACAGCTGAAACATTCTTCAAGCTTCCTCCAAAGGAGCCTATTGGAGTTCGTACTGCCGAAACAATCACCACGTCTTTCATAACTGCCACCATTTATACCTTTTATAATAATGCAATACAAAAGTGGTTTACATTGGTGTAAACCACTTTAAAAATTCTATTTTATGATTCTTTCACTTCTAACAAGCCGACTTCACCATCTTCGCGGCGATACAAAACATTAGTTGTTTGATCTTCTACATCTACATAGATGAAGAAATCATGCCCCAACAAATCCATTTGAAGAAGGGCTTCTTCTAAATCCATTGGCTTCAAATCAATTTGTTTTGAACGAACGACTTTTGGTTGCACAACATTTGCATCTTCAACTAGAGCCTCTGTAAAGAGTTGACTTGTCGCAACTTTATTTTTATTCTTACGTTCGATTTTAGTTTTATTTTTACGAATCTGACGTTCAATTTTATCTGTTACAAGATCGATAGAACCAT
>URCN01000017.1:0-23677 GCA_900546335.1 uncultured Streptococcus sp. | reverse complement strand
GGGAAATACCCAATTCCTTGCGAAATTCTTTTACACGATTCATCTGCTCTCCTTTCTGATATGTCGTATATATTTGACTATATTATATTCTTTTGAGGTTGGGGTGTCAAGTATATGTGACATATTTTTGGGAATTTTTTTCGAAGAAACTTAGCCTTGTCTGACAAGTGCAAGCTGGTCGGATTTGTGGTAAAATAGATAAGATATGACAAAAGAATTTCATCATGTAACAGTCTTGCTTCATGAAACGATTGATATGCTTGACGTAAAACCTGACGGTATCTACGTTGATGCGACTTTGGGTGGAGCGGGCCATAGCGAATATTTATTAAGTAAATTGAGCGAAAAAGGGCATCTCTATGCCTTTGACCAGGACCAAAATGCCATTGACAATGCGCAAAAACGGTTGGCACCCTATATCGAAAAGGGGATGGTGACCTTTATCAAGGATAACTTCCGTCATTTGCAGGCACGTTTGCAGGAGGCTGGTGTCCAGGAAATTGATGGAATTTGTTATGACTTGGGAGTGTCCAGTCCTCAGCTAGATCAGCGCGAGCGTGGTTTTTCTTATAAAAAAGATGCCCCACTGGATATGCGCATGAATCAGGAAGCTAGTCTGACGGCCTATGAGGTGGTCAATCATTATGACTATCATGACTTGGTTCGGATCTTTTTCAAATATGGCGAGGATAAGTTTTCTAAACAGATTGCCCGAAAGATTGAGCAAGTGCGTGAGGTGAAACCAATTGAGACAACGACGGAGTTGGCAGAGATTATCAAGTCAGCCAAGCCTGCCAAGGAGCTCAAGAAAAAGGGACACCCTGCCAAGCAGATTTTTCAGGCTATCCGAATCGAAGTCAATGATGAGCTGGGCGCTGCAGATGAATCTATCCAGCAGGCCATGGACATGCTGGCTCTGGATGGTAGAATCTCAGTCATTACTTTCCATTCGCTGGAAGACCGCTTGACCAAGCAGTTGTTTAAGGAGGCTTCTACAGTGGAAGTTCCCAAAGGCTTGCCTTTCATTCCAGATGATCTTAAGCCTAAGATGGAATTGGTATCCCGCAAGCCAATCTTGCCAAGTGCCGAAGAGCTAGAAGCCAACAATCGTTCGCATTCAGCCAAGTTGCGCGTGGCTAGAAAAATTCACAAGTAAGAGGAAAAACATGGCAGAAAGAATCGAAAAAACAAGCCAGTTATTGCAAACGAAGTTTAAAGGTTTTTCACGTGTGGAAAAGGCCTTCTATGTTTCGATTGCTGCAACAATGATTATCCTGGCAGTTAGCGTTGTGTTTATGCAGACCAAGCTATTACAAGTTCAGAATGAATTGACCAAGGTCAATGCTCAAATCGAAGAAAAGAAAACAGAGCTAGACGATGCCAAGCAAGAGGTCAATGAATTGATTCGTTCAGAACGTTTGAAAGAAATTGCAAACTCTAAGGATTTGCAGCTGAATAACGAAAATATCCGAGCAGCGGAGTAAGAAATGAAACAGTGGAAAGAAAAAATCATCCGTTATGCCGTTCGTAACCGTAAATCTCCAGAAGAAAACCGTCGAAGAGTAGGGAAAAGCCTGAGTTTATTGGCTGTCATACTCTTCGCTGTCTTTTTGGTTAACTTTGCGGTCATTATCGGAACGGGTAAAAAATTTGGTAAGGACTTGGTTCAAGAAGCAAACAAGGTCCATCAAACAACCAAGACGATTCCTGCAAAACGGGGAACCATTTACGATCGTAATGGAACGCCTATTGCTGAGGATGCGACATCTTATAATATCTACGCCGTTATTGACAAGACCTATAAGTCAGCAACAGGCAAAATTCTCTATGTAGAGGATTCTCAATTTAATAAGGTAGCTGAGATTTTCCATAAATACCTAGATATGGAAGAGTCTTATGTCAAGGAACAGCTTTCTCAGCCAGATCTAAAACAGGTATCCTTTGGTACCAAGGGAAATGGGATCACCTATGCCAATATGATGGCTATTAAAAATGACCTTAAAACAGCTGGCGTTGAGGGAGTTGACTTTACAACTAGCCCTAACCGTAGTTATCCCAATGGGCAGTTTGCTTCTTCCTTTATCGGTTTAGCGCAACTCCATGAAAATAAGGATGGCACCAAACGTTTGATTGGGACATCTGGATTGGAGAGTTCTTTAAATAGCATTCTGGCGGGTACAGATGGGATCATCACCTATGAGAAGGATCGTCTGGGAAATATTGTTCCGGGTACAGATCAGGCTTCCCAACAAACGGTAGATGGAAAAGATGTCTACACAACCCTTTCTAGTCCCTTGCAATCCTTTATGGAAACCCAGATGGATGCCTTTCAGGAAAAGGTAAAAGGCAAGTATATGACGGCTACCTTGGTCAGCGCTAAAACAGGGGAGATCCTCGCTACGACCCAACGGCCGACCTTTAATGCAGATACCAAGGATGGCATCACAAAAGACTTTGTCTGGCGTGATATCCTCTATCAAAGTAACTACGAACCAGGATCAGCCATGAAGGTCATGACGTTAGCTTCTTCTATTGACAACAATACCTTCCCAGGTGGAGAATACTTCAATAGCAGTGAATTAAAAATAGCGGATGCGACGATTCGAGATTGGGATGTTAATGATGGTTTGACTACTGGTGGGATGATGACTTTCTCACAAGGTTTCGCTCACTCCAGTAATGTTGGAATGAGTCTACTTGAACAAAAAATGGGAGATGCGACTTGGCTCGATTATCTCAATCGCTTTAAGTTTGGGGTGCCGACGCGTTTTGGTCTGACTGATGAGTATTCAGGTCAATTGCCTGCAGATAATATTGTTAATATTGCCATGAGTGCATTTGGTCAGGGGATTTCTGTAACGCAGACCCAGATGCTACGTGCTTTTACAGCTATTGCCAACGATGGGGTTATGTTGGAACCAAAATTTATCAGTGCCCTCTATGATCCAAATGACCAGTCTGTTCGTAAGTCTCAAAAGGAAATTGTCGGAAATCCTGTGTCAAAAACAGCAGCGTCCTCTACTCGGGAGCACATGGTCATGGTCGGAACAGATCCTGTCTACGGTACCATGTACAACCACAGTACAGGAAAACCAAATGTCAATGTTCCAGGTCAGAATGTCGCTCTGAAATCAGGGACTGCTCAGATTGCCGATGAGAAGAATGGGGGTTACCTAACGGGTGAAACCAACTATATCTTCTCTGTTGTGTCCATGCATCCTGCAGAGAATCCTGACTTTATTCTCTATGTAACGGTGCAACAGCCAGAGCATTATTCAGGTGTTCAGCTTGGGGAGTTTGCCAACCCAATCCTTGAGCGAGCTTCTGCCATGAAAGAATCCCTCAATCTTCAGTCAACTGCCAAGAGCTTGGATCAGGTCAGTAAGACGACAAGCTATGCCATGCCGGCTACCAAGAACTTTACTCCGGGTGACCTAGCAGAGGAATTACGCCGTAACCTTGTCCAACCAATCGTTATCGGAACAGGAACCAAGATCAAGGAACTCTCGGTTTCTGAAGGAGATAATTTGGAAGCCAATCAGCAGATCTTGATCCTGTCTGATAAGGTCGAAGAAATGCCTGATATGTACGGCTGGACAGATGAAAATGTGCAAACATTTGCCAAATGGCTGAATATAGAAGTCGAGTGGGAAGGTAGTGGCAAAACGGTCAAGAAACAAAGTGTCCGTGCCAATACAGCCCTCAAAGACATTAAAAAAATGAAAATAACTTTAGGAGATTAAGATGATTAGTTCCATTAGTGCTGGAGTTCTAGCCTTTCTATTGACCTTGATAGGTATTCCAGCCTTTATCCGATTTTATCGAAAAGCACAGATTACAGGTCAGCAGATGCACGAGGATGTCAAACAACACCAAGCAAAAGCTGGAACTCCAACCATGGGAGGTCTTGTCTTCCTGATCGTTGCAGTAGTTGTGAGCTTCCTTGTTGCTCTCTTTACCCAACAACTGACCAACAATGTAGGCATGATTTTGTTTATCTTGGTTTTGTATGGTTTGGTAGGTTTTCTGGATGACTTCCTCAAGGTCTTTCGTAAGATTAACGAAGGCTTGAATCCTAAGCAAAAACTTGCTCTCCAGCTCCTTGGAGGAGTGATTTTCTACCTCTTTTATGAGCGTGGTGGTGACATGCTTTCAGTTTTTGGCTACCAAGTTCATCTGGGTATTCTCTATATCTTCTTTGCCCTTTTCTGGCTAGTTGGTTTTTCAAATGCGGTGAATCTGACTGACGGGATCGACGGATTAGCAAGTATTTCCGTAGTGATTAGCCTGTCTGCCTATGGTGTGATTGCTTATATGCAAAATCAACTGGATATTCTTCTTGTGATTCTTGCCATGATTGGTGGTTTGCTAGGCTTCTTCGTCTTTAATCACAAACCTGCCAAGGTCTTTATGGGGGACGTTGGAAGTTTGGCTCTAGGTGGGATGCTGGCAGCAATCTCTATGGCCCTCCACCAAGAATGGACCCTTTTACTGATTGGGATTATCTATGTCTTTGAGACAAGCTCAGTTATGATGCAGGTTACCTACTTCAAACTTAGTGGTGGAAAGCGTATTTTCCGTATGACACCTGTGCATCATCATTTTGAGCTTGGAGGATTCTCAGGTAAGGGCAATCCTTGGAGTGAGTGGAAGGTTGATTTCTTCTTTTGGGGAGTTGGGCTTCTAGCAAGTCTCTTGACCTTAGCCTTTTTATACCTACTGTAAAATAATTTCTGATTACAAAATAAAACAGGATGAAGGGAATCTTCATCCTGTTTTTGTGTGCTTAAAGGTTAGTTGGAGTCATCCTTTCTCCCTTTTAACATAAAAGTGGCTGTTAGGGCTAGGCTAAGGCCTGCTAAGAAGAGGAGTGGGTTAGATGCTTCTCCTGTCGCTGGAAGTTCTTCTTTAGGAGAATGATTTCCAGTTTTAGCAAGGTTAGAACTAGCTGAAAGTTGTTCAGCCTCGTGTGCCAAGGTTTCTGTATCTGAAGCACTTGGTTTTTCCTCTGTGTTAGAGCTTGTTCCAGTAGCTTGATAGACGACGGCATAGGTACTGAAATGATTAGTGATGAATTCTACCTTTCCTTCTCTAACATCGAAATCAAGGGCTTGCAACTCCTTGGTCGGAGTAATATAGTAGACCTTTTCTACGTTAGTTGAAATAGGCAAGCGAACCAAGACAGAGCCTTTTGGCTGCAAGCTATGATCTGTTGGATTTTTCAGTTGTAGGTCATAAGCATCATAGGTCTTGCCAAAGAGTTCCTGAGCTAGGACACGTCGGCTAGAGATGTGAGAAATTCCTTCTAAGTCACTGATTCCACCAATGATTTCCACTCCAGTTTTCTTATCTTTTAAGACTCGAACTGGATAATCAGGAAGGCTAAGGGTTGGAGCAGCCTGATCTCCGCTAGTTCCGATAGGGTCAGTGTACTCAGGTTTTTCAACAGTAGGAGCTTCCTCTTGCCCTGCAGTACCGATCGGTTCGGTGTATTCAGGCTTTTCTACAGTAGGAGACTCTTCTTGCCCCGCCGTTCCGATAGGTTCGGTGTATTCAGGTTTTTCTACAGTGGGTGGCTCTTCTTGTCCTGCCGTTCCGATAGGGTTGGTGTATTCCGGAATTTCAACAGTAGGAGCTGGTTCGTCTCCCTTACTTGTAGTTGGCTGGCTCTCGTCAACCTTCTTCTCATCTTTTTTAGTAAAGACAGCTACGATCGGGCTACTTGTGGTAGTTCCTTGAATGGCATAAGCTTCAATTGCTTTTCCAGTTTGTCGATCAGTAGCTTCAGGGATTGGGATTTGAACTTGATTGTCTTGGATTGATAGGATAGTCTGATCTCCACTGGTAACCAGATGCGTTTCATCCACCTTACGCAAAACTAGAGGATCTTTGACACCTGGGAAGGTCACTGCGATGGCTTCCCAATCTCCAGCTGGTAGGCTTAAGGAAATGGTTTTGTCATTTTCCTTAAGAGGCGCGATGCTAGGGCTATCTAGACCAACAGCAGGGGCTTTGATGATATCAAAGGAGTCTAAAGAGATTTTCTTGCGACCTTCTGGCGAATCTGGGTCAACTTGTAATGTCAGGGTGTGCGGGCCGTCAGTAAGGTTTGTAAATTCGCCAATAAAAGCTCTCTTTTCGGTTGCACCTGAAGTGTAGAAGTCTAGACTTGGCATTTCTTTGCCATCTAGTGTAACACGTGCTCGTCCAAGGGCAAGGCTCTTCAAGCCATAAATACGAATGCCCGTCCCTGTAAAGGAAATAGTTGCCTGAGCTTCTGAAGCTGTACTAGAGTCGCTGTTGTTAATATCAGCGTATTTTTCCGTACCTCCGTAGAGTTCAGGGTCAGACCAGTCCTTAAACTGGGCACCATACTGGATGCGCGAATCGCGATCATCTATTTTTTCAATCGTATTGCCTGTTCCTGCTAGGATCTTGAAGTAGTCTAATGAAATTTTCGAGCGCTCACTACCACGTCCTTTGTGCTCACGTTTAACACTAAGAGTCAATGTGTGAGGTCCGTCAGATAGTCCTGCGAAGCGACCAATGAGACTACCTTTTTCAGTTGCTCCAGCAGTATGGAAGTCAAGCTCCCCGACTTCTTTGCCATCAATTTTAGCAGTGGCAAGACCTAGTTCAGACGATTTCAGTCCATAGATTTCGATACCAACGCCAGTGAAAGGAATGGTAGCAGTGAGATCTTCGTCTGTGTAGTCTCCTTTTGAAAGGTCAGCAAATTTCTCTGTTCCTCCAAATAATTCTGAGTCTGCCCAGTTTCCAAAGGCAGCTCCGTACTGGATGCGGCTATCTCGGTCGTCCATCAACTCGCTATAGGTTTCAACAGTGGCCTGTTCAGACACTTGTGTAGAAACTTCGCCCAGCATAGCTTTGACAGTATAGGTATAGGCATGTTGAGGATTGAGTGATCGGTCGATAAAGTGGGTTTGATTGGTTACAAATTCTTTGGTCGCAGAGGTTTGGCCAGTTTCGTCTTTCACTTGTCTTTGGATGACATAGTGGGTAGCGCCTTCTACTTGGTTAAAGGTGAGTTCGGCAGTGACTTCATTTTGTCGAACGGCTGTCAGACTGGTTACACGGCCAGGGAAATGTTCAAAGGTAATGACATCACCTTTTTGTGTTGCTAGTTGGATGCGGCCATCTTTGAGGGTAGTTGCCTTGACTGCTTTGCCATTGACCTTAACTTGACTGGCTTCGATATTTGGATAGTCTACAACTAGATCTCCACCGACATTTGACAGGAAGGACAAGCTTTGAAGGTTTTTATCTTTCCACTTCATGCTGACTTCAAAGTTTCCTCGAGCAACCAAGCCAGAAACCTGACCGTCTTTCCAAGCATCTGGAAGGGCTGGCAATGGCGCAATATAGCCAGTATGAGATTGGAGGAGCATTTCTGCCATCCCACTAGTTGCTCCAAAGTTTCCGTCGATTTGGAAAGGCGCGTGGGTATCCCAAAGATTTTCTAGGGTTGAATACTTAAGCTGTTCAGCGAGTAAGCGATGGGCGCGGTTACCGTCCAGCAGACGAGCCCAGAGGTTGATTTTATTGGCCTTAGACCAACCTGTACCACCATCTCCACGGTGGTTCAAGGTAGCACGCGCAGCTTCTAGGTATTCAGCCTGGTCCTTGCTAAAGAGCGTACCTGGGAAGAGACCAACTAGATGGGAAACGTGACGGTGGTTGTTTTCAATCCCTTCATTGGTGAATTGGGGACTGTCCTCTTCGTACCATTCCTTGATGCGCCCCTCTTTGTTGATGTGGAGGGGTTTTAGTTTGTCAAATTTAGCCTTGACCTCTGTGACTAAGTCTTGGTCGACTTTCAGATGGTTGGCAACTTCCATGTAGTCGTGGAATAGCTGCCAGACTAGCGATTGGTCAAAGGTATTTCCGATGGTGATGGTCCCGTGTTCTGGCGAGTAGGATGGGGAAGACACCCAACGGTCGCTTTCTTTGTCGTAGTGCAAGAAGGAGTTCCAGAACTTAGCTGTTTCCTTGAGCATTGGATAAATCTTTTCTTTGAGATAGGTCTCATCCTTGGTAAATTTATAATAGTCATAGACATTCTGCATCATCCAAGCGTTAGCAGCTGGAGACCAACCCCAATAGTAATTCCAGCCTGGAGTAGTCCAGCCAAATGGTGTTGCTTGGGTGTGGACCAGCCAACCATTTTCTTGTCCATCTTTGGATGCGATACCAGCGTATTCCTTGGCAGCGATACGGCCATAGTAGCGCATGTCGTCAATGTAATTGATCATTGGCTTGGCTGTTTCAGCCAGGTTGCTCATGTAGGCAGGCCAATAGTTCATTTGCAAATTGACATTGAGGTGGTAGTCAGCGTTCCAAGGTGGATTGTCTACAGCATTCCAGACTCCTTGTAGGTTGGCAGGAAGAGCATCTGTCCGATCACGAGACGAACTGATGAGTAGATATCGGCCATATTGGAAGAAGAGTTCTTCCAATTTTTGCCCTTTTTCTGGGTTATAGCCTTGAAGGGCCTCTTTTGTCGTTTGAGTAGTCTTGGTTCCGCCTAGATTTAGTTTAACGCGGTTAAAGAGACTTTGATAGTCCTTGATATGGGCCTTTTTAAGTGTCTCGTAGTCTTTGGACTTAGCTGCTTCGACAATCCCTTTAACTGTTTTTTCGAGGTCAATGTCTTTTCGATAGTTGGTTTTTGGATTCTGAGCAAAGTTAGTCTTTGCACTGAGATAGAGGGTTGCATAACTTGCGCCTGTAACGGTCAGAGTTTCGTCCTGAACAGTCACCTTTCCGTCCGTTTTAATTCCTAGATAGGATGCAAATTTGAGGCCGTTATCTTTGACAGTTCCCTTTAGAAGGATTCCATTTGTATCTGTAGTGACATGACCATTCTTATAGTTGGAATATTCCCAAGAGTAGTTGCCATTAGCAAGCAAGTCTTCTGTCAAGCTGTTCCAAAGGGTAAAGTCAAGTGTCTTGTTTCCTTTTTTGGTCAAGTGGGTCACAGTGACATCATCAGGATAGCTGGAGAAGGTTTCGCGTTTGAAGGTGGTCCCATCTTGGGTGTAAGAAGTGGTCGTAGTGGCTTCAGTGATATCCAGATTACGGTGATAATCAGTTACAGTATCTAGTCCTTTCTTCTGGCTATTAAAGACCATGAAGATATCTCCAAAGGCTAAGTAACGTCCATACTGGGCGTTGTTTGGTCCGACTAGATTTTGTTCAGCTAGCTGTTTTGCTTTTTGGCGGTCACCAGCTTCGAGGGCTTTACGTATCTCTGCTAAGACCTTGTAGCGGTCCTTGTAGTTTCCACCGTTATAGTCGGTGCTATCGGGTTGTGGTCCTCCTGACCAGAGGGTCTTTTCGTTGTACTGGATTCTCTCTTCACCAATTAGACCAAAGACCTTGGCTCCCATTTCTCCATTTCCGACAGGGAGGGCTTGTTTTTCCCATCCATCATAGGAGGGAGCTGTTGGCTGATCGTAGTTGAGTTGATAGTTTTCTTGCTTTGTCACCGGCTGATCTGTTTTTTCAGGTTCCTTATTTTCTTTAGCTTCTACAATGGCTTCTTCACTAGCTTGACTATTTGTCTTCTGAGTCTCCTCAGCTGGCTTGCTTTCGGAAACTACTGGACTCTCGACTAGAGACGGTTTTGTAGTTTCAGTAGCTTCAGCAGCTTTGGGTTCACTATCAGGCTGAGTGATAGCTTCGACAGAGGTTGGTTCAGTTTGTTTGACCTCAACACTGTCTGCGGCTACAGTGTGGTTGACTAGAAAAACAGCTCCCAGTAAAACAGAAGCAGTCCCAACCGTCAGCTTGCGGATGCTATAGCGACAGGATTTCTCCCAAAAGTGTTTTTTCATAAAACCCTCCTTTGTGTATTCGAAACCGCTTACATTTTATAAAGCAGTTTCGTTTAAATTGTTTCTATTTATCTCCTCACCTCCCATTCTAATGGTCGCTTAGCATTTGTCAAGAGGTTTTTGGTGAAAAACATATTTGAGATTGCTTTTTCTTAAAAAAGTAGAAGAAAGAGAGGAAAGGGTGGAATTATTCGTAATTTCATAATTCATTCTGATTGTAAGACTAACTTAGAATTAGCTTAACCCCCTCCCTGAAAGCGTAAAACAAACTAGTCAGGAAAGTCACTTTGTGGTATAATATAGAAGACTCAAAAAGAAACAGGAGAAATAGAATGGATTTACTTTTAGCAATTGTCTTGATTGTGCTAGCTTTTCTAGGAGGAGCTCTTGGAGGGATGTACTTGGTTCGTAAGCAAATCGAAAAAGAATTTGCGGACAACCCACGTTTGAACGCTGAGGCAGTTCGTGCTCTCTTGAGTGCAAATGGTCAAAAGCCAAGCGAAGCAAAGGTACAACAAGTTTACCACCAAATTATCCGCCAACAAAAAGCAGCCCTTGCTAACAATAAAAAGAAAAAATAAATAGGAAAAGTCTGGGATGAAAGTTCCAGACTTCTCACTATGTTCAATAGTTCTCAAGGATAAGACTTTTTCCTTGCATTCTATTGTTATTTGATTATGATTAAGAGAGAGGCAGTTGCCATTCTATCAAGCTGTCTATCCGTTTATTTAGGACGAGTAATCATGATGAACTATCAATCAGAAAAAAGACTAGAAAGAAGACTGTATGGATAATCGACCAATTGGTTTTTTGGATTCGGGTGTCGGGGGCTTGACCGTTGTTCGCGAGCTTATGCGCCAGCTTCCCCATGAAGAAATCGTCTATATTGGAGATTCGGCGCGGGCACCCTATGGTCCCCGTCCTGCTGAGCAAATCCGTGAATATACTTGGCAGTTGGTCAACTTTCTTTTGACCAAGGATGTCAAAATGATTGTCATTGCTTGCAACACTGCGACTGCAGTCGTCTGGGAAGAAATCAAGGCTCAACTAGACATTCCTGTCCTAGGTGTGATTTTGCCAGGAGCTTCGGCAGCCATCAAGTCCAGTCAAGGCGGGAAAATCGGAGTAATTGGAACACCCATGACGGTCCAATCAGACATCTATCGTCAAAAAATCCATGATCTGGATCCGGATTTACAGGTGGAGAGTTTGGCCTGTCCTAAGTTTGCTCCCTTGGTGGAGTCTGGTGCCCTGTCAACCAGTGTCACCAAGAAAGTGGTCTATGAAACCCTGCGTCCCTTGGTTGGAAAGGTGGATAGCCTGATTTTGGGTTGTACCCATTACCCACTCCTTCGCCCTATCATCCAAAATGTTATGGGACCAAAGGTTCAGCTCATCGATAGTGGGGCAGAGTGTGTGCGGGATATCTCGGTTTTGCTGAACTATTTTGAAATCAATCGTAGCCGAGATGCGGGACCTCTTCAACATCGTTTTTATACAACCGCCAATAGCCAAAGTTTTGCTCAGATTGGAGCAGAATGGCTAGAAAAAGAGATTCATGTGGAGCATGTAACTTTATGACAAACAAAATTTATGAATATAAGGATGACCAGGACTGGTATGTTGGTGTCTGGGATGTCTATGGAGGCATCTATAGCCTTATCAAAGATCCTCTCGAGCTTGATTTTATGGATTTAGCGCGGATTTTTCGTGATGAAGAAAATGGCTTTCCGATTACGATAACGGTGATGCGCTGGTCTTCTAACTTCCGTCTGCTCTCCTTTATCGTTGAGATTTTAAATGCTGAAGCAGGTCGCAATCTGGAAGTCATCCAACGTCAGGGAGCCCTGCTCTTGGTTGAAAATGGACAGCTTTTGCATGTCGAATTGCCTAAAGAAGGAGTCGATGTAGAAGCCTTCTTTGAAACTAGCAAGGTTAGAGAAACTCTGCTCATTGCGACTCGTAACGAGGGCAAGACCAAGGAATTCCGAGCTATCTTTGACAAACTAGGCTATGATGTGGAAAATCTCAATGACTATCCAGATCTACCTGAAGTAGCTGAAACAGGCATGACTTTTGAAGAAAATGCTCGCCTCAAGGCAGAAACGATTTCCCAATTAACAGGCAAGATGGTGCTAGCAGATGACTCAGGTCTCAAAGTCGATGTCCTTGGTGGCTTGCCAGGTGTTTGGTCAGCCCGTTTTGCAGGAGTGGGAGCGACTGATCGTGAAAACAACGCCAAACTCTTGCACGAATTGGCCATGGTCTTTGACCTCAAGGACCGCTCAGCTCAATTTCACACAACCTTGGTCGTTGCTAGCCCAGGTAAGGAAAGCTTGGTTGTCGAAGCTGACTGGCCAGGTTACATTAATTTTGAACCTAAGGGTGAAAATGGTTTTGGCTATGATCCCCTCTTCCTTGTAGGAGAGACAGGTAAATCCTCAGCAGAGCTAACCCTTGAAGAAAAAAATAGTCAATCCCACCGTGCCTTAGCCGTTAAGAAACTTTTGGAGGTATTTCCATCATGGCAAAGCAAACCATCATTGTAATGAGTGACTCCCATGGCGATAGCTTGATTGTCGAAGAAATCCGTGACCGCTATTTAGGTAAAGTTGATGCCATTTTTCACGATGGTGACTCAGAACTCCGTCCAGACTCTCCGCTTTGGGAAGGAATCCATGTCGTCAAAGGAAATATGGACTTTTATGCTGCCTACCCAGAACGTTTGGTAACTCAACTTGGTCCGACCAAGATCATCCAGACGCATGGACACTTGTTTGACATCAATTTTAACTTTCAAAAGTTGGACTACTGGGCTCAGGAAGAAGATGCCGATATCTGTCTCTATGGTCACTTGCATGTGCCAAATTCTTGGATGGAAGGCAAAACACTCTTTTTAAATCCAGGCTCCATCAGCCAACCACGAGGGACTATCAGAGAATGTCTCTATGCTCGAGTGGAGATTGATGACAGCTATTTTAAAGTAGACTTTTTGACACGTGACCATGAGGTTTATCCAGGCTTGTCCAAGGAGTTTGCTCGATGATTGCCAAGGAATTTGAAGCATTTTTATTGGAGCAGGAAGAGACTTTTCTTACCCCTGCTGAGAATCTAGCAGCTTTGATTGATACCCACAATGCCGACCATGCGATTTTGGTGTTGAGCCAAATCACTTATACCCGTATCCCTGTTGTGACCTTTGACAAACGCTTTGTCGGAACCATTGGTCTGAGAGACATTTTGGCTTATCAAATGGAGCAAGGTTTGACGGATGAGCAGATGGCAAAGACAGACATCGTCAATATGACCAAGACAGATGTGGCAGTCGTCGCTCCAGACTATAACATCACAGAAGTCCTCCATAAACTGGTAGATGAACCCTTCTTGCCAGTGGTAGATGATGAAGGGATTTTTCAAGGAATTATCACGCGCAAATCTATCCTCAAGGCCGTCAATGCCCTCTTGCATGACTTTAGTAAGGAATATGAGATTCGATGCAAATGAGAGATAGGATTTCAGCCTTTTTAGAGGAAAAACAGGACTTGTCTGCCAATTCCAAGCAGTCTTATAAGTATGATTTGGAGCAATTTTTAGACATTGTGGGTGAGCGGATTTCTGAGACCAGTCTCAAGATTTACCAAGGCCAGCTAGCCAATCTAAAAATCAGCGCCCAGAAGCGAAAACTTTCGGCCTGTAATCAATTTCTCTACTTTCTCTATCGAAACGGAGAAGTGGACAGCTTTTACCGTCTGGAATTAGTCAAGCAAGCTGAAAAGAAGACTGAGAAACCAGAGATTCTAAATTTAGACTCTTTTTGGCAGGAAAGTAATTATCCAGAGGGACGCTTGCTGGCGCTTCTTATCTTGGAAATAGGGCTCTTGCCAAGTGAGATTTTAGCCCTTAAGGTTGCAGATATCAATCTGGATTTTCAAGTGTTGAGAATCAGCAAGGCTTCCCAACAGAGGATTGTCACCATACCCACGATCTTGGTTCCAGAGCTAGAACCCTTGATGGGGCAGACCTATCTCTTTGAAAGGGGAGGGAAAGCCTATTCTCGTCAATGGGCCTTTCGTCAGCTGGAGTCCTTTGTCAAGGAGAAAGGTTTCCCAACCTTATCCGCTCAAGCCTTGCGGGAACAGTTCATTCTAAGACAGATAGAAATGAAAGTCAATTTGTACGAAATTGCAAAAAGATTAGGATTAAAAACAGTCCTGACCTTAGAAAAATATAGATAATGGATATTAAATTAAAAGATTTTGAAGGGCCACTGGACCTGCTCTTGCACTTGGTTTCTAAGTACCAGATGGATATTTACGATGTGCCCATCACAGAAGTCATCGAACAGTATCTAGCCTATGTCTCAACCCTGCAGGCCATGCGTCTGGAAGTAACGGGCGAGTATATGGTTATGGCCAGTCAGCTGATGCTGATCAAGAGTCGCAAGCTCTTGCCAAAGGTAGCAGAAGTGACAGACTTAGAGGATGACCTAGAGCAGGACCTTCTATCCCAAATCGAAGAATACCGCAAGTTCAAGCTCTTGGGTGAGCACTTGGAGGCTAAGCACCAAGATCGGGCCCAGTACTATTCCAAAGCGCCAACAGAGTTGATTTACGAGGATGCGGAGCTTGTGCATGACAAGACGACTATTGACCTTTTTTTGGCTTTTTCAAATATCCTAGCCAAGAAAAAAGAGGAATTTGCTCAGAATCATACAACTATCTTGCGAGATGAGTATAAGATTGAGGACATGATGGTCATCGTAAAAGAGTCCTTGACTGGACGAGACCAGTTGCGCTTGCAGGATTTGTTCAAGGAAGCCCAGAATGTTCAAGGGGTTATTACCCTCTTTTTGGCAACCCTAGAGTTAATCAAAACCCAGGAACTGATCCTCGTGCAAGAGGAGAACTTCGGAGATATCTATCTCATGGAGAAGAAGGAAGAAAGTCAAGAGGCACAAAGCTAGACTTGATAGAGAGGAAAGATGAGTACTTTAGCAGAAATAGAAGCGCTCTTGTTTGTAGCAGGTGAAGATGGGATTCGGGTCCGTCAGTTGGCTGAACTCCTCTCACTTCCACCGACAGGCATCCAACAGAGTTTAGAAAAATTAGCCCAGAAATATGAAAAAGACCAAGAGTCGAGCTTGTCTCTGATTGAGACAGGTGGTTCATACAGATTGGTCACCAAGCCTCAATTTGCAGCGATTTTGAAGGAATACTCCAAGGCACCCATCAACCAAAGTTTGTCTCGGGCTGCTCTTGAAACCTTGTCCATCATTGCCTACAAGCAGCCGATTACCCGAATTGAGATTGATGCTATTCGTGGGGTTAACTCGAGTGGAGCCTTGGCAAAGTTGCAGGCTTTTGATTTGATAAAGGAAGACGGGAAAAAAGAAGTGTTGGGTCGCCCCAACCTCTATGTGACTACGGAGTATTTCCTAGATTACATGGGAATTAACCATTTGGAAGAACTACCAGTGATTGATGAGCTTGAGATTCAAGCCCAAGAAAGCCAATTATTTGGTGAAAGGATAGAAGAAGATGAGAATCAATAAATATATTGCCCATGCAGGTGTGGCCAGTAGGAGAAAAGCAGAAGAGCTGATCAAGCAAGGTTTGGTAACCGTCAACGGACAGGTAGTGCGTGAACTCGCAACGACCATCAAGTCTGGAGATAAGGTCGAAGTGGAAGGTCAGCCCATCTACAACGAAGAAAAGGTTTACTATCTGCTTAATAAACCACGTGGAGTGATTTCCAGTGTGACAGATGACAAGGGCCGCAAGACTGTTGTCGACCTCTTGCCCAATGTCAAGGAACGAATTTACCCTGTGGGACGTTTGGACTGGGATACATCAGGTGTTTTAATTTTGACCAATGATGGGGACTTTACAGACGAGATGATTCACCCCCGTAATGAGATTGACAAGGTCTATGTCGCGCGTGTTAAAGGTGTGGCTAATAAGGACAATCTCCGCCCCTTGACCCGCGGTCTTGAGATTGATGGCAAGAAAACCAAGCCAGCTGTTTATGAAATTCTCAAAGTGGATCTAGTTAAAAATCGCTCTGTGGTACAGTTGACCATCCATGAAGGGCGTAACCATCAGGTTAAAAAGATGTTTGAAGCTGTCGGTCTTCAAGTGGATAAGTTGTCTCGGACACGTTTTGGACACTTAGACTTGACAGGTCTTCGTCCAGGAGAATCCCGTCGCCTTAATAAAAAAGAAATCAGCCAACTACACACTATGGCTGTAACCAAGAAATAATGAAACGCATCTTAATAGCGCCAGTACGCTTTTACCAACGTTTTATCTCCCCAGCCTTTCCACCTTCTTGTCGCTTTGAGCCGACTTGTTCCAACTACATGATTCAGGCTATTGAAAAACATGGCTTCAAGGGTGTTCTGATGGGCTTGGCTCGAATTTTCCGATGCCATCCTTGGTCGCCAATAGGAAAAGATCCCGTCCCAGACCACTTTTCCCTCAAACGAAATCAAGAAGAAAAATAAACCCAACATCACCTGATGTTGGGTTTTCTTGTTTATTTCAAAGCTTTTTGAGCGTCTTCGATCATGAGTTTGGTTGATTCAAGTCCGCCACCGCTTAGATACCAGAGGTCTGGTGTGAGTTGGATAATTTTACCATTTTTAGCAGCAGGAGTTTCAGAGATGAGGGCATTTTCTAGGACGCCATCGTTGCTAGAGTTGTCCCCACCGATGGCAAGGGTACGGTTGATGACAAAGAGGATGTCAGGATTGATTTCTTTGACACTTTCAAAGCTGACTTCTTGTCCGTGGCGAGAGTCTTCAAATTGAGTATCAGTTGGTTTGAATTTCAAGGTTTGATACAAGAAAGAGAAACGAGATTGAGCACCAAAGGCAGCCATTTTTCCTTCATTGAGGAGGATAGCAAGGGCTTTTTTGTCAGAACTTTCGTTTTTAGTAGCGACTTCCTGGATGCTCTTGTCTAGGTTAGCCAATTCTTCCTTGGCTTTCTGTGTACCAGTTTCGCCAAAGGCGCTTGCTAGAGATTCGATGTTAGCCTTGGTAGAAGTCCAGTAGTCGTCCTTGCTTGCTTGGAAGAGCACGGTTGGAGCAATTTCTTTGAACTTGTCTACGAATTTTTGGGTACGTGGAGAAGCAATGATCAAATCCGGCTCAAGAGCAGCAATGGCTTCTAGGTCTGGCTCGACCATAGAACCAACATTGTTGACATTTCCTGCAAGATCTTTTAGGTAAGTCGGAACAGTTTTTGTAGGCATTCCGACGATATTCTTTTCAAAACCTAAAGCGCGAATAGTATCGGCAGCACCGAGATCAAAGGTCACAATCTTTTCAGGAACCTTTGAAAGTTTGACCTCGTCTAGTGAACTTTTAATAGTTATCTCTGTTGGAGCAGAGCTACTTGTCTCTGTTTGCTTCGTAGTTTTAGTTGTACTACATGCACCAAGTAAGAGCAAGAAGCTGGCTGCTAGGGCAGTGAGATAAAGTTTAAGGGATGTTTTCATGATTTCTCCTTTTTAAAATGTGATAACGATCTAGGGAGTCTCTGGGGCTTATTGACCAAGAGACAGAGGTTTCTCTAACATGAGTTCTGATTGTCTAGCTATAGATACAGATCTTTTTGCCATCGATATCAGCTAGCGTGATGGGAATTTCATAAAGTTGGCTGAGCAGGTCAGCCTGCATGATTTGAGCAGTTGTTCCCTTGCAGAAAACTTGACCGTCTTTGAAGGCGACAATTTCATCCGCATATTGGCTAGCCATGTTGATATCGTGGAGGACGATGATAATGCTTTTGCCAAGTTCCTCCACCAGTCGCTTGAGAATCTGCATCATGCTGACACTTTGCTTGATATCGAGATTATTGAGCGGTTCGTCTAGCAAGATAAAGTCTGTATCCTGGGCCAGTACCATAGCGATAAAGACACGTTGCAACTGTCCACCAGACAGACTATCGATGTAGCGGTCTTTTAAGTTGGTCAGTTCCAGATAGTCCAGAGTTTCTCGGATTTTTTCCCAGTCTTCTGCCTTCAGTCGACCACGGCTGTAGGGAAAACGTCCAAAGCTGACCAATTCTTCTACAGTCAATTTGGCTTGGTAATTGATCTTCTGCTTTAGGATGGTGAGTTCTTTGGCCAGTTCTTGCGAATTCCAGCTCTCGATTTCACGACCTTTGATACTGAGAATTCCCTGATCCTTCTTGGTCAGTCTGCTCATGATGGAGAGAAGAGTTGATTTTCCAGCACCATTTGGACCAATGAAGGCTGTCAGTTTCTGAGGACTGACTTCAAGGGAAATGTCTTGCAAAATATCCTGTTTTTGAATGGATTTGTCAATGTTTTCCAGTTTCACCGACGCGCCCTCCTGTATAGTAAGATAAAGAATAAGAGACCACCCACACTCTCAATAATCATGCTGATGCGAATTTCCAAAGCAAAGACTCGTTCGATGAGGGCTTGCCCCAAGGTCAAACTAATAAATCCAATCAGAATGGCTACGATAAAGAGCAACTTGTGTCGATAATCTTTGACGATTAGGTAGGTAAGATTGGCCAGCATAAAGCCGAAGAAGGCCATAGGCCCTACCAAGGCAGTGGCTGTTGAGGTCAAGAGCACGATGCCCCAGAGGAGCTCTCTCTGTTCTTTTTCAACATCGAGTCCAAGTATCTGAGCCGTTTCTCTTTGCAGGTGCAAGACATCCAGAACGACTGCTTTTCGAAAGAAAAAGATTGTCAAAGCGAGGATGATCAGAGAACCGATGGCTAGGATGGAAGTGTTGAGATGCTGAAAGGAGGCAAAGAGACTGTTCTGCAGTTTATCGTATTCATTTGGATCCATCAGGACTTGGAGGAAGGTACTGATATTTCGAAAGAGACTTCCCAGGGCTAGACAGATTAGCAGAATGAAGACCAGATCTTGCTTCATCAGCGTTTTCAAGTAGCCTTGTAAGGCGAGAAAGAAGAGGGATTGAAGCAGAAGCAAGACTAGAAATTCTAAGACAGGAGACTTTCCAAGCTGTAGAAATTTGCTTTCAAATATCAGTAGCAGGGTCTGTAGCAAGACATAGAAGGATTCGATTCCCAAAATACTTGGCGTCAGAAAGCGATTTTCCGTCAGGGTTTGAAAACTAATGGTCGAAATCCCTGTCGCGATGGCTACCAAGAGATAAACGATGATTTTTTGGGAACGCAGCTTCCAGGCAAAGACAGACAGGTTAGTGATAGGCCAAAAGTAGAGTAGACAAGCTCCGATGGCCAGGATAATGAGAAGGCTGAAGAGTTTGGTATGTTTGCTTTTAAACTGCATCCTTTTGTCCTCCTCTCCAGAGAAGTAGGATAAAGACGAGGCTACCGATGATTCCTAGTAGGAGACTGACAGACAGCTCATAGGGCCGAATCAAGACTCGAGAGAGGATGTCGCAGGCCAAAACCAGATTGGCACCGACCAGAGCAACCATGAGTTTGGTTTGACTCAGATTATCTCCATAGCGCTTGCGGACAAGATTGGGAACGATGACCCCGAGAAATGGCAAGGCACCCACGGTAATCATGGTGACACTTGTCGTTAGTGCCACTAGAAAAAGGGCCAGTTTTTCAAGTAGAGAGTAAGAAATCCCCAAACTTTCACTGGTTTCCTTGCCCAGATTCATGATGGTGAAGGTTTGGGATAATTTCCAAACGGCTATCAGGATGATGAGGCCTAAGAAAAGCCACTCATACTGATGGGTCTGAATCATGGAGAAGGAGCCCTGGGTCCAGGCCGTCATACTCTGAACCAGATTGAAACGATAGGCGATAACTTCTGTGATAGAACCGATAATCCCACTATAGATGATTCCGATCAAGGGCAACATCCACCTTTCCTTTATAGAAAAAATAGTCATAAAGGCCAGGAAAAAGAGGGTAAATAAAATGGATGAGCCAAAAGCAAAGAGCATCTTTTGGGTCAGACTAGCCGACGGAAAGACAAAGAGGCTTAACACCATTCCCAGTTTGGCAGCTTCTGTCGTTCCGACTGTACTCGGAGCAGCAAACTGATTTTGGGTAATGGTCTGCATGAGGAGTCCTGCCATGCTCATACTAGAGGCTGCAAGGAGAATACTGATGGTTCTTGGAAGACGCGACTCTTGAAAGAGAAGCCAGGTCTGTTGGTCAAAAGCAAAGAATTTTTCCCAAGAAAAATCACTGGTTCCAATGGTAATGGAGAGAAAGACCAGGAGTAGAAGTAAGCCTGTTAAAATATGAGAGAGTTTCATGCCCCGTCCTTTCATGTAGATTTGGTATAAAAATACCCTTGGAGATAATGTAACACGATTTTTTTAATCTATCAATAAATTTTCTGACAATTTAATGTAAAAAGAAAGAAAAATTTCTGAAATAATATCTATCCCTCTATTTTATAGGATAAACTAGTAAAAACTAATCCAATTTCCTACTATCCTTCTCCTATAAAAAGTGGTAAAATGGAGGACAGAAAGAAGGAACTGATATGACAACATTATTTTCAAAAATCAAAGAAGTAACAGAGCTTGCTGCGATCTCAGGCCACGAAGCGCCTGTCCGGACTTATCTTCGTGAAAAGTTGACACCGCACGTGGATGAAGTAGTGACAGATGGCTTAGGTGGTATTTTCGGTATCAAGCATTCAGAAGCTACGGATGCACCGCGTGTTTTGGTCGCATCTCACATGGACGAAGTTGGTTTTATGGTCAGCGAGATTAAGCCAGATGGTACCTTCCGTGTCGTTGAAATCGGTGGCTGGAATCCTATGGTGGTCAGCAGCCAACGCTTTAAACTCTTTACTCGTGACGGTCGTGAAATTCCTGTGATCTCAGGTTCTGTCCCTCCACATTTGACACGTGGAACAGGTGGACCAACTATGCCAGCTATCTCGGATATCGTTTTTGATGGTGGTTTTGCGGACAAGACTGAGGCAGAAAGTTTTGGTATCCGTCCGGGTGACACCATTGTCCCTGATAGCTCAGCTATCTTGACAGCCAATGAAAAAAATATCATCTCAAAAGCTTGGGACAATCGCTACGGTGTCCTCATGGTAAGCGAGCTAGCTGAAGCTTTATCAGGTCAAAAACTCGGAAATGAACTCTATCTTGGCTCTAACGTCCAAGAAGAGGTTGGTCTGCGTGGCGCTCATACTTCTACAACTAAGTTTGACCCAGAAGTCTTCCTCGCAGTTGACTGTTCACCTGCTGGTGATGTTTATGGTGGCCAAGGCAAGATTGGGGATGGAACCTTGATTCGTTTCTACGACCCAGGTCACTTGCTCCTCCCAGGCATGAAAGATTTCCTTTTGACAACGGCTGAAGAAGCTGGCATCAAGTACCAATACTACTGTGGAAAAGGCGGAACAGACGCTGGAGCAGCTCATCTGAAAAATGGTGGTGTCCCATCAACAACCATCGGTGTCTGCGCTCGTTATATCCACTCTCACCAAACCCTCTACGCTATGGATGACTTCCTAGAAGCCCAAGCTTTCTTGCAAGCCTTGGTAAAAAAATTGGATCGTTCAACGGTTGATTTGATTAAACATTATTAAGCATAAGGGAGGTGGTCGGGATGGCAGAACCAAACCTAGAAAGCCTTATAAGAGATCTCTACAACCATGCTCGTCAGGGTTTGAGTGAAGATTTAGTTGCTGCTCTCCTAGAGACTGCTAAAAAACTACCAACTACAAATGAGCAATTACTAGCAGTCCGACTCTCAGGACTGGTCACTCGTGAATTGCTCATCAATCCCAAACACCCAGCACCTGAGTTGATCAACTTGGCGCGCTTTATCAAAAGAGAAGAAGCCAAGTATAGGGGCACTGCAGTTTCTGCTATCATGTTTGGAGAACTCTTTAAAATGCTTTGATTCACAATGGAATCAAAGCTTTTTTATATATGCTCCAAAGGAAATTCTTAATGAGGAGACAAAAAAAGCCATCCCATTCAGGATAGCTTTTTGGTTATTAGATTTGTTCAGCGATGACCTTTTCAGCTAGGTTCATAGCATGGTCAGACACACGAGTGTAATGAGAAATAATGTCGATAAAGTTGACCCCGGCTTGTGTAGAACACTCACCCTTGTTAAGGCGTTTGATATGGGTCTTTCTGAGAATGCGTTCCATATTGTTGATTTCTTTATGGCGTTCAATCAGACTTTGAGCTTTTTCAATATCATTGTTTTCGACACTATCAAGGGCATCCTTGATAAATGCGGTTGTTGCTTGATAAATCTCAGCTAGTTCCTCTAAAGCAGCATCAGAAAATTGAACATTCTTACGTTGGAGATAGTCTGTTAGGTTGAGTAAGCCTTCTGCGTGGTCCCCAATCCTTTCCAAATCACGAGATGAATCCAGAATGTTAGTCAAGACTTCGCTTTCTTTCTGACTCAAGGATTCGCTTGAGAGTCGAATGAGGTAACGAGTGAGTTTTTCATCTATGGTGTTGATGGCTTCCTCTGTCTTGTGCCCTTTTTCAGCTACCTTTTCATCCAAACCGATGATATAGGTATAAGAAAGGTCAAAAGCTTTGGCTGCATAGTTTCCTAAGTGCAAGAGTTCTTTTTTGGCATTTCCTAGAGCGATAGAAGGAGATTGCTGGATAAGTTGCTCGTCGAGATAGAGGGGCTCGTACTTGACAACCTCGTCTTCACCAGGGATGAGCTTGGTAACAAAGTAGGCCAAGGCTCCGATGAATGGAAATTGTACAATGGTGTTACTTACGTTAAAGGCACCGTGAGAGAAGGCGATGGTCATCTCAGGTGAGAGGTGAAGGAGTGCCTGGAAGTACTCGATCATAGCAGTAAAGGGGCCTAATAGGATTAAGCAAAGAATAGTTCCTAAAACGTTAAAGGTAACGTGGGTTGCCGCAACGCGCTTTGCAGAGACATTGGCTCCAGCTGCCGCAATGATAACTGTTAGGGTTGTCCCGATATTATCCCCGAAGAGAACTGGTAGTGACCCTTTAAGGTCGAGGAAGCCACCTGCATAGAGGCCTTGCAAAATCCCGATTGTAGCCGAAGAGGCCTGAATGAGGACGGTAATCACTGCACCGGCCACCACTCCTAAAATGGGGTTTTGTCCCAAAGTGACCATATACTCCTTGAATTGTGGTAAATCTTTAAGTGGGCTCATACCGGCACTGATGAGGTTAAGGGCGTAGAAGATTCCCCCGACACCAAACAGGATGCGCCCGATATTGTTTGCTGTTCTGTTTTTTGTAAAGAAGAGGAACATGGTTCCAAGGAAAATCAAGGGTAAAGCATACTCGCCAAGCTTGAAACCGATGATAAAGGAAGTAACGGTGGTTCCGATGTTGGCTCCCATGATAATTCCGATAGCCTGTCTAAGAGTGAGAAGACTAGCACTGACTAGCCCAACCGTGATAACTGTAACCCCTGTACTTGACTGAATGAGGGCAGTCACGACAATCCCGACTAGAACACCTAAAAAGGGGTTACTAGTGTACTTGTCAATGTAAAAACGAAGGCGATCTCCAGCAGCTTGTTGCAAACCGTCTCCCATGGTCTTGATACTGTATAAAAACAGTCCTAGACCTCCTAAAAAGTGAAATAAAATTTCCTGCCAATTAATGGACATTTCTTTTTCCTCCGAAAAATAATAACGGAATTTCTCCTATTCTATTTTAAAGGATAAAAGTAAATCTCACAAGTGTTTAGCTGAAATTTTCATAAGAAACAAGAACTTTCTTTTAAAATGAGAGATAGATTCCCTTTAAGATAGATGATTTATAGGATTGTGTCCAAATTTTACTGATTATTATCCTAGTTATAGTTTTTATGTTAAATAGATTGACATCGTTTTCA
>URCN01000016.1:0-24414 GCA_900546335.1 uncultured Streptococcus sp. | reverse complement strand
TGTAGGTTTACAGCGCGTAAATTCCCGGAACTATTTATCTTATAATTAAATAAAATACACTTTTATGTATCAATTTATTTTTTAGAGTTTTGTAGAAGTTAAATTTTTCCCACCCTTACATTGTTATAACAAAAAAATTTCTATAAGAAGTACACAAATCAAACAGTATATTTCTTAACCGTTATTTATAGATTATCATGAAAATTTGACTTAGAGGCCGAGACCCTAAACCTTGACGACAGATTCTTTTTTTGTTAAAATGTAACAAATCTTATTACATCTAATATAAGATAAATCCATGAAAGGACTTCTACTATGAAATCATTAAAAGGTATTTTATTTATCGGACTTAGTATGCTTCTGACTATCCTAGCTTGGCTCAGTTCAGGTGCTAGTCAGTTTCTAATCCCTGGTTTAGCTCTCACTACCCTCTCACTTACTTTTATACTAGCTAGTCGTTTACCCTTGCTTGAGGCTTGGTTCAACGGACTTGAAAAGATGTATCTAGCTCATAAATTCACGGCTTTTCTATCCATACTCCTACTAACCCTACACAACTTTAGCATGGGTGGTCTCTGGGGTTCGCATTTGGCCGCCCAGTTTGGAAATATCGCTATCTATATCTTTATCAGCATCGTTCTGGTTGCCTATCTGGGACAATATATCCAGTATGAAGCATGGAGATGGATTCATCGATTGGTTTATCTAGCCTATATCTTTGGCCTTTTTCATGTTTTGATGATCATGGGAAATCGTCTCCTCTCCTTTAGTTTCCTAGGTCTTATCTTTGGAATCTATGCTCTTTTAGGCTTGCTTGCAGGTTTTTATATTATTTTCCTTTATCAAAAGATCGGTTTCACCTATCTTGGAAAAATCGTAGGAATCAAACGCCTCAACCACGATACAGCTGAAATTGAAATCGAGCTCAGTCATCCTTTCACCTACGAATATGGACAATTTGCCTTTCTAAAAATTTTCCAAAAAGGTTTTGAGACTGCCCCACACCCTTTCTCCATCTCAGGAGGGCAAGGACGAACTCTTTATTTTACGATAAAAAACTCTGGTGACCACACCAAGAATATCTATGACAATCTTCAAGTTGGTAGCAAGGTTGCGATTGATCGCGCCTATGGACATATGACTATGGAACATGGTCCAAAGCAGCAAATCTGGATCGCAGGTGGAATTGGAATTACACCTTTCATTTCTTATATCCGTGAGCATCCTATCCTAGACAAGAACGTCCGCTTCTACTATAGTTTCCGTGGAGAGGAAAATGCTGTCTACTTAGATCTACTTCGAGACTACGCTCGTCAAAATGCTAACTTTGACCTGCAGCTGGTCGATAGCAATGAAAAAGGATACCTGACTTTGGATCAAGAAGAAATCCCTGACCAGACTACTGTTTATATGTGTGGACCTCTTCCTATGATGAAGGCCCTCGCTAAGCAAATCAAGAAAAAGAATCCCAAAGCAAAACTCATTTACGAAGGTTTCAAGTTTAAATAAGATCATTGTCCCTCTAGCACAAAAGAGGGACTTTCTTTTCACTTTATTTCTCTCTTCTATGCTATACTTAGTTTAGTACATTCTTTGAGATTGGAGCCAGTATGAAAATCCATAAAACCGTGAATCCCGTTGCCTATGAAAACACCTACTACATAGAGGGAGACCAACACCTGATTGTAATCGACCCTGGTAGCCATTGGGAAGCTATTCGAAAGACTATTGAGAAAATCAACAAACCAGTCTGCGCGATTCTCCTGACCCACACCCACTACGACCACATTATGAGTCTGGACTGGGTTCGCGAGACTTTTGGAAATCCGCCCGTTTATGTAGCAGAGAGTGAAGCATCTTGGCTTTATACTCCAGTCGATAATCTCTCTGGTCTCCCTCGTCACGATGATATGGCAGATGTGGTCGCAAAACCAGCAGAGCACACCTTTGCCTTTCATGAAGAATACCAGCTTGAGGAATTTCGTTTTACAGTTCTACCGACCCCAGGGCACTCTATTGGCGGTGTTTCTATCGTCTTTCCTGATGCCCATCTAGTCTTGACTGGAGATGCTCTATTCCGTGAAACCATCGGACGGACAGACCTTCCTACAGGTAGCACGGAACAACTCCTCCATAGCATTCAGACGCAACTCTTCACCCTTCCTAACTACGATGTCTATCCTGGACATGGTCCAGCTACGACTATCGCTCACGAAAAGACCTTTAATCCCTTTTTCTAACAAGCAAAAAACCAAGGATAATCTCCTTGGTTTTTGTCTTACCAAATAATCACACGGTCCTCTGGTGAACGCCACATTCCGTCGCCTTCTTTGACATCATAGGTTGTAAAGAAGTCATCGAAGTTTGGCACTTGGATGTTAACACGGAGTTTGGCTGGCGCGTGCACATCGACACTAGCCATGAGTTTCATCAACTCTGGACGACCTTTCATGCGCCAGATACGTGCAAAGTTGTGGAAGAATTCTTCGGCTGAGAAGTCTGGCTCTCTCTTGGCAGCTTCAAGGGCTGCAGCAATTCCTCCTAGGTCGGCAACATTTTCTGATACAGTTAGTTTCCCGTTAATCGTTGCGCCGTAAGATTCTTGGCCATCAAACTGGTCGATAACTTTCTGCGTTTTTTCTTTAAAAGCAGCATAGTCACTCTCTGTCCACCAATCCTTGAGACTACCATTTTCATCAAAGGAAGCACCATTTGTATCAAAGGCATGAGAAATCTCATGGGCAATAACAGCACCAATACCACCGTAGTTGGCAGAAGACGACTGATGCAAATCATAGAATGGAGCCTGTAAAATGGCAGCTGGGAAGACAATCAAGTTCTTCTGAGGATTGTAGTAGGCATTGACCATATGAGCTGGCATGCCCCATTCCTTGTAATCAACAGGCTGATTCCACTTGCTCCAGCTGTGCTTGATTTCCACACGCGCAAAGGCTAGGGCATTCTCAAAGAGACTGACAGTTTCGTCCACTACCTTGTCCTTGTAGCGTTCTGGCAATTCCTCTGGATAACCGATATAAGGCTTGATGACATTGAGTTTGACAATGGCCTTGTCTCGCGTTTCAGGCGTGAGCCAGTCGTTCTTAGCCAAGCGTTCCTTATAAACGTCAATCATAGTTGCTACTTTTTTCTCTACGTCTGCCTTGGCTTCTGGAGAGAATTTTTCATGCGCATACCAGAGACCAAGAGCTTGCTTGAAAGGACCTTGGGCCAAGTGATAAGCTGCCTTGACCTTGTCCTGTGCTTCTGGCACACCTGAAAGGGCACGTCCGTAGGCACCTGACAAAACACGAATCTCGTCAGTTAGATAGCTGGTTGAGAGATTGACCACACCCAAAATCAAGGTTGCTTTAAATAGAGGCCACGCTTCTTCACTATAGAATTGATCTGCTGCTTGCCAGAAACGTTCCTCGTCTACGATAACCTTGTCTGGAGTTTGTCCAAGAACTGTTTGGAAGAAATCATCCAGAGGTAGGGCAGGAGCAAATTTCTTGAAATCTTCATAAGCGTATGGATGGTAGAGTTTGGCATATTCTGAACTTTCTTCGTTAGAAAGCACCACAGCCGCAATGCGACGGTCCAATTCCAATCGTTTCTCTAGTAAGTCCGCGATTTCCTCATCTGAAAAATCATAGGCTTTGAGAAGATTCGCAGTACTTTCCTTCCAAAGAGTCAAGAGTTCCTCACGCTGAGGATGGTCTTCAGCGTAGTAAGTCGTATCTGGCAAAATAGTCCCTGGTGCACTGGCCCAGAGAACATTGGTTCTGGCATCCATAAAGTCTGGTGATACACCAAATGGAAGGAAGTTTGGTTTACCAGCTAGTTCAAACTCTGCCAGTTTGCTGGTAAAATCTGCAAAGTTCTCCAGATCTTGGTATTCCTTTAGTAGAGGAAGGACAGGCTTGATCCCATCTGCTTCTCGCTTGTCGAAATCTCTGACCATACGATGGTACTTAACAAAATTTGCGAGGATAGTATCCTCTGGGACTTCTTCACCTGCCAACCACTTGTCCGTAGTCGCCAGCATCAACTCTTCAATTTCCTCGTCAAGGTCAATAAAACCACCAGTTCGAGATTTGTCAGCTGGAATGACAGCTGTTTTTTCCCATTCGCCATTGATTGCATCATAAAAATCGTCTTGATAACGTGTCATCTTGTTCTCGCTTTCATTTTTTCACTTATTCTTAGCTTAGCAAAAAACACTTGGGAATGCAATTAAAAATGGTCTCTCTTTTTTCTTCATTTTTCAGTTATTATTTTAAATTTTTTAAAAATTAACTTGACTTAATTTTTTTTTTAATGTATATTAAAAGACAGGAGGAAAATAACTGTATGATACGTATCGAAAACCTCAGTGTCTCCTACAAAGAAACGTTGGCACTAAAGGATATTTCACTAGTGCTCCACGGACCAACTATTACTGGAATTATTGGTCCAAACGGTGCTGGAAAATCAACTTTATTAAAAAGTATGTTGGGAATTATCCCACACGAAGGTCAGGCCTTTCTCGATGACAAAGAAGTCAAGAAATCTTTACATCGAGTTGCCTATGTCGAGCAAAAAATCCATATCGACTACAATTTCCCTATCAAGGTCAAGGAATGTGTCTCACTGGGACTCTATCCATCTATCCCGCTCTTCCACACTTTAAAGGCCAGCCACTGGAAAAAAGTGGCGGATGCACTTGAAATCGTTGGACTCTCAGACTATGCTGATCGCCAAATCAGTCAGCTCTCTGGAGGACAATTCCAACGTGTTTTGATTGCCCGCTGCTTAGTGCAGGAAGCTGACTACATCTTTTTAGATGAGCCTTTTGTCGGGATTGACTCGATCAGTGAAGAGATTATCATGAATACACTGAGAGACCTTAAAAAAGCTGGTAAAACAGTTCTCATCGTCCATCATGACCTCAGCAAAGTCCCTCATTATTTCGACCAAGTTATGCTTCTCAATCGAGAATTGGTTGCTATTGGTTCAACTGAAGAAACCTTTACCGAAGTCAATCTCAAAAAAGCTTATGGTAGTAAGCTCTTCTTTAATGGAGGTGACCTATGATAGTAGAATTTATCGATGGATTGCAACATTTCCATTTCCTACAAAATGCCCTGATAACAGCTATAGTCATCGGGGTGGTTGCTGGAGCCGTGGGATGTTTTATCATCTTACGTGGAATGTCTCTCATGGGGGATGCCATCTCTCACGCAGTTTTGCCCGGCGTAGCCCTTTCCTTTATCCTGGGAATTGATTTCTTTATTGGAGCGATCATCTTTGGCTTGATGGCTTCCATCATCATTACCTACATCAAGGGGAACTCTATCATCAAGAGTGACACTGCCATTGGTATTACCTTTTCATCTTTCTTAGCCTTAGGTGTCATCTTGATTAGTGTTGCCAAGAGTTCGACAGACCTCTTCCATATCCTTTTTGGGAATATCCTCGCTGTCCAAGATACGGACATGTGGATCACCATTGGTGTGGGTGCATTGATTCTCTTGATTATCGGGATTTTCTTTAAACAACTATTGATTACATCCTTTGACGAACTCCTGGCTAAAGCCATGGGAATGCCCGTCAATTTCTACCACTATCTGCTCATGGTGCTCTTGACCCTTGTGTCAGTCACTGCCATGCAAAGTGTTGGAACGATTCTTATCGTGGCCATGTTGATCACTCCAGCTGCGACGGCTTACCTGTATGCGAATAGCCTAAAGAGCATGATTTTTCTTTCATCAACCCTAGGGGCAACCGCTTCTGTTTTGGGACTCTTTATCGGCTATAGCTTCAACCTCGCAGCAGGATCCAGCATCGTGCTCACATCCGCCAGCTTCTTCTTAATCAGTTTCTTTATCTCTCCAAAGCAACGATACTTGAAACTAAAAAATAAAAAAATCAATAAATAAGGGGAAACCCTTCTGGAGGAATCTAATGAAAAAACTAGGTACATTGCTCGTTCTTTTTCTTTCTATCATTGGATTAGCTGCCTGTGCTAGTGGGAAAAAAGATACAGCATCTACAAACCAAAAACTAAAGGTTGTAGCGACTAACTCTATCATTGCTGATATTACTAAAAATATCGCTGGTGACAAGATTGATCTTCATAGTATCGTTCCTGTTGGTCAAGACCCACACGAGTACGAACCACTTCCTGAAGACGTAAAGAAAACTTCTGAGGCTGACCTCATTTTCTATAACGGTATCAACCTTGAAACAGGTGGCAATGCTTGGTTTACCAAATTGGTTGAAAATGCCAAGAAAACTGAAAACAAAGACTACTATGCAGTTAGCGACGGTGTAGACATCATCTACCTTGAGGGTCAAAACGAGAAAGGCAAAGAAGACCCACACGCTTGGCTCAACCTTGAAAATGGAATTATCTTTGCTAAAAATATCGCTAAACAGTTGATTGCAAAAGACCCTAGCAACAAGGAATTCTACGAAAAAAATCTCAAAGACTATACTGAAAAGCTAGACAAACTGGACAAGGAAGCCAAAGAGAAATTTAACAATATCCCTGCTGAGAAAAAACTCATTGTAACCAGCGAAGGATGCTTCAAATACTTCTCTAAAGCTTACGGAGTTCCAAGTGCCTACATCTGGGAAATCAACACAGAAGAAGAAGGAACACCGGAACAAATCAAGACCTTGGTTGAAAAGCTTCGCCAAACAAAAGTTCCATCCCTCTTTGTTGAATCAAGTGTCGATGACCGTCCAATGAAGACTGTTTCACAAGACACAAATATTCCAATTTACGCACAAATCTTTACTGACTCAATCGCTGAAGAAGGTAAAGAAGGTGACAGCTACTACAACATGATGAAATACAACCTTGACAAGATTGCTGAAGGTTTGTCAAAATAATCCATTAAAAACGTCGTTCTCACATGAACAGGCGTTTTTTATCGCTTAATTTCCAGTCAAATCATTGGAAAAATCTGACAATTCTCGGTAAAATAAAAGAAAAAAGAATGGAGTAGTTTCATGACCACTTTTCTCGGAAATCCTGTAACCTTTACAGGTAAACAACTGCAAGTCGGAGACAAGGCACTTGACTTTTCTCTTACGACAACCGATCTCTCTAAAAAAACGCTAGCTGACTTTGAAGGAAAGAAAAAAGTCTTGAGTGTTGTCCCTTCTATCGATACTGGTATCTGCTCAACGCAAACACGTCGATTCAACCAAGAACTAGCTAACCTCGACAATACCGTCGTTCTTACTGTTTCTATGGACCTACCATTTGCCCAAGGACGCTGGTGCGGGGCTGAAGGCCTTGACAATGCCATCATGCTATCAGACTATTTTGACCATTCTTTCGGGCGCGATTATGCCCTCTTGATTAACGAATGGCATCTCCTTGCACGTGCCGTTTTTGTTCTCGACACTGATAATGTCATCCGTTACGTAGAATACGTTGATAACATCAACACGGAACCAGACTTTGAAGCTGCTATTGCTGCAGTGAAAGAACTGGACTAAAATCAAAGCCATTAGGGCAGAAGGCTAGAGAAATCTAGCTTTTTTTGATATACTAGATGGAGAGAAAAGACAAGAGGAAACGAATGACGCCAAATAAAGAAGACTACCTAAAATGTATTTATGAAATCGGTACGGAGATGCAAAAAATCACCAACAAAGAAATTGCTGCCCGTATGCAAGTCTCTCCACCTGCCGTAACAGAGATGATCAAACGCATGAAAAGTGAAAATCTCATCCTCAAGGACAAGGAGAATGGCTATCTATTGACAGATATTGGGCTCAAACTAGTCTCCGAGCTCTATCGCAAACACCGGTTGATTGAGGTCTTTCTAGTTCACCATCTCGACTATACCAGTGACCAGATCCACGAAGAAGCCGAGGTCCTAGAGCACACTGTATCCGATCTCTTCGTAGAGAGACTGGATAAACTGCTGGGCTTCCCTAAAACCTGTCCCCACGGAGGAACCATCCCAGCCAAGGGAGAGCTCTTGGTTGAAATCAACAACTTACCACTGGCAGGTACCAAGGAAGCTGGAACCTATCTCCTGACTCGAGTTCACGATAGCTTTGACTTACTTAAATACTTAGAAAAGCATGAGATTCATATCGGTAACCAAGTCAAAGTCAAGCAGTTTGATAATTTTTCCAATACCTTTACACTGGTCAACAAAGGTGAAGACCTCCAAGTTAGTATGGATATCGCCAAACAACTCTATGTCGAAAAAATCAACTAAGCCCTTATCCTTGAAAGAAATTCCTTTCAGGGATTTTTTATTATTTTAGTTGTAAGTTCCATTCGTTTGATGTAGAATGAAGCTAGATAAAAGAGGGAGGTCTTCCTATGAAAAAGCTCTTTAGAATCCATTTTGCAGCCATTGTAGTCAGCGATTTGCTACTGTTGGTAACTTTCAGACCCCGATACGAACTTTCTTTGGAGAGAGGCCTGATTTTTTGCTTCATTTTCATCCTTGCTCAAGGACTACTGCTATTTCGCTTGGTCAATCGACTCAAAAAACAGTTCTCTGAGATTTATCCTCAGATGAACAAAAAAATTCGCTTCTACTATTTAGGAGTGCTCATCAGCGATTTTCTATTATTTGTCTTTTTAGCCATTACTGACCCTCAATATTTCTACTCTCTTACTCCAGTCTTTACTTCCTGTCATTCTACTTTATATTATATGACGGCTAGCCACCTAAGAGAAAACTATCCCGACTTTTACAACAAACACATCGCCTTCTGGGAGTGTCTATAAACAAAAACCAAGCCAACTGGGCTTGGTTTTCTTATCTATTTTTAGTATCAAGAATGATGGTAACTGGCCCATCATTGACCAGCTCCACCTGCATATCCGCTCCAAAAATACCTGTCTGAACAGGGACTTCCTGAGCTAGCTTTTGGTTGAAAGCCTCATAGAAGGCAGCTGCCATATCCGGCTTGGCGGCACCTGTAAAGGCTGGACGATTGCCTTTCTTGGTATCTGCAAAGAGGGTAAACTGGGAAATAGAAAGGATTTCCCCCTTGATATCCTTGACAGATAGGTTCATCTTGCCTTCTTCATCTGAAAAAATCCGCATATTGACAAGCTTTCTCACAGCATAGTCCAGATCTTCCTCTTGGTCCTCTGGTCCAACACCGACCAGTAATAAGAGTCCCTGATTAATTTTTCCCCGTACCTGACCTCCGATACTGACTTGGGCTTTCTTGACTCGTTGAATGATGATTTTCATAATAGCCTTTCTAGTAACTGAAGGGAGAATTAGCCGTTGGTCCGTTTAACAGAGTAGACCTCTGGTACACTCTTAATCTTGTCCACGACTGTGGTCAGTGTAGAGAGGTTGGAAATACCAAAGGATACATGGATATTAGCAAATTTCATATCCTTAGTTGGTTGAGCATTAACAGTTGAGATATTCTTGGTCGTGTTTGAGAGAACTTGTAAAACATCATTTAAGAGCCCTGTACGGTTGAGACCATAGATATCGATGTGGGCAGTGTATTCCTTGCTTGAGAATTGATCTTCCCATTCCACATCAAGGAGACGTTGCTCATAGTTTTCTTGGGCACGGAGATTCATACAGTCCACACGGTGAATAGCTACACCGCGTCCCTTAGTAATGTAGCCGACAATGTCGTCACCCGGCACTGGATTGCAACACTTGGCAATACGAACGAGGAGACCTGAAGCACCTTCAATGACCACACCACCCTCATGCTTGACCTTGATGGTTTCTTTGTTCTCGACCTTAACTTCGCCACCTTTGACAAGCTCTTCTGCCTCCGCCTTGGCCTTAGCGCGTTCTTCCTCACGACGTTCCTTTTCGGTCAAGCGGTTAAAGACGGTAATAGCGCCAATTTCTCCAAAACCAATGGCTGCGTAGAGAGCCTCCTCTGTCTTGTAGCTGGTCTTTTGAAGAACCTCATCCATATGGCGCTTGTCCATGAATTTATTGGCTACATAGCCGTTTTCTTGGAACTGGGCCATCAACATCTCACGGCCCTTGTTAACGGATAATTCCTTGTCTTGATTTTTAAAGAACTGACGAATCTTGTTGCGCGCCTTGCTGGTCTTGACCATGTTGAGCCAGTCACGACTCGGACCAAAGGAGTTGGGATTGGTGATAATTTCAACCTGATCCCCTGTCTTGAGCTTGGTTGTCAGCGGAACCATACGGCCATTGACCTTGGCACCAGTCGCTTTTTCACCGACTTTGGTATGGATTTCATAGGCAAAGTCAATCGGTCCTGAATCTTTTGGTAGGGAGCGAACCGCACCATCTGGAGTAAAGACGTAAATCTCCTCCGCCAGATAGTTTTCTTTAACAGAGTCCACAAATTCCTTGGCATCATCAGCCTGGTCTTGGAGCTCCATCATCTCCTTGATCCAGTTCATCCCAATAGCAGATTCCTTGCTGTTGACCTGCCCTTTAATACCTTTCTTATAAGCCCAGTGAGCCGCAACCCCGTACTCAGCCACTTCGTGCATTTCTTTAGTACGAATCTGGAATTCAATCGGCCCTTTTGGTCCATAAACAGTTGTATGGATAGACTGGTAACCGTTGGCTTTGCGATTGGCGATATAGTCTTTGAAGCGGCCTGGCATAGGTTTCCAAAGTTCATGCACATAACCCAGCATGGCATAGACATCACTTTGGGTATCCAAAATACAGCGAATGGCAATCAGGTCATAAATTTCCTCAAAGCGTTTCTTCTTATCCTGCATCTTGCGGTAGATCGAATAGATATGCTTAGGACGACCATAAATTTTCCCTTTGAGATTGCGTTCGGTAGCATAGTCCTCCAACTTGGTTACAACTTCGTCGACCAGAGCCTCACGTTCTCTGCGTTTTTCCTTCATCATGTGGGTGATCTTGTAAAACTCAGTTGGATTGAGGTAACGGAAAGATAGATCTTCCAACTCCCACTTGACACTGGAAATCCCTAGACGATGAGCAAGTGGTGCGTAAATTTCCATGGTTTCTCTGGAGATCCGTTCTTGCTTGTCCTTTCGCAGGTGTTTAAGAGTCCGCATATTGTGCAAACGATCCGATAATTTAACCAAGATAACACGGATATCCTCAGACATGGCCATAAGCATCTTGCGATGATTTTCAGCCAATTGTTCCTCGAGTGATTTGTACTCAACCTTACCAAGTTTGGTTACCCCATCAACGATAATCCGAACATCATGACCGAACTCTCTCTCCAAATCATCCAGTGTCGCATCTGTGTCTTCAACTACGTCATGCAAAAAACCACAGGCAACGGTTACGGCATCCAGCTTGAGCTTAGCCAGAATGCCTGCTACCTGAATGGGATGGATAATATAGGGCTCACCTGATTTCCGAAACTGCCCACTATGACAGTCAACTGCGTAAATCAATGCTTTTTGTACAAAAGCAACGTCTTCCTTTGTTAAATATTCTCTCGTTAAAGCGACCACCTGATCACCCGTCAAATTCACTTCTTTCGGCATCTATACTCTCCAATTCTTCCTACCATTTTATCACTTTTTTAAGGATATGAAAACTAGAAAAGCCTGTTTTTATGCCAATACCAATCATTAAAAAAACACTGCCAGATTTCTCTAGCAGTGTTTTGACATTTCATTTGCTTAGTAGACTGTTTTTTCAGTTTCTACGTCGAAGAAGTGTGCTTTGTTCAAGTCAAATCCAAGTTCAACTGTTGCACCTGTTTGCAAGTAGTCACGAGCATCCACTTTTGCAACAAATTCGTCTTTACCAACTTGGCAGTAAAGGTGAGATTCTGAACCAAGCAATTCTGATACTGAGATAGTTGCTTTAACCACTGATTCTGGGAATGTTTCAAGGAAAGCAGGTTCTGCATTCACATCTTCTGGACGGATACCGAAAATCAATTCTTTTCCTTCGTAGCCTTTGTCACGAAGAACTTTCAAAGCACCTTCTGGCACTTTCAAGCGGAAACCGTCAGAAACAATTTCACCACCAACCAATTTCACATTGATGAAGTTCATAGCTGGGCTTCCGATGAATCCTGCTACAAATTTGTTAACTGGGTTTTTGTAAACTTCTTGAGGAGTACCGATTTGTTCAACACGTCCGATAGTACCTGTACCAGCTGGGTTCTTAGTTGCTGACATGATAACGATACGGTCTGCAAGAGTCATCGCTTCTGTTTGGTCGTGAGTTACGTAGATAGTTGTAGCTCCGATACGACGGTGAATCTTCGCAATTTCAGCACGCATAGATACACGAAGTTTGGCATCCAAGTTTGACAAAGGTTCGTCCATCAAGAACACTTTTGCATCACGGACGATGGCACGACCCATGGCAACACGTTGACGTTGACCACCAGAAAGGTCAGCAGGTTTACGATCCAAGAATTCTTTCAAACCAAGGATTGCTGCTGCTTCTTGAACACGTTTGTCGATGTCTTCCTTGCTGTATTTACGCAATTTCAAACCGAAAGCCATGTTGTCATATACAGTCATGTGTGGGTAAAGAGCGTAGTTTTGGAATACCATGGCGATGTCACGGTCTTTTGGAGCTACGTCGTTGACAACCACACCATCGATAGATGCAGTACCTTCTGTAATGTCTTCAAGACCAGCAATCATACGAAGAGTTGTTGATTTACCACATCCTGAAGGACCTACGAAAACGATAAATTCCTTGTCTTTGATGTCCAAGTTGAAGTCTTCAACTGAGTAGTGTTCGCTGTTTGGATATTTTTTGTAAATGTTTTTAAGATTTAATTCTACCATCGAGGTGAACTCCTTTTGTCTTTTGATAGTTTTATTATAGATGAAAACGCTTTATTTTTCTATGGCAAGGTGACCAAAAAAATAAAAAAGTTCTGTGCAACTTGCACAAAACTTTAAAGAATATCTGGTAAAATCAACTGATAACAAAGAGTGAGATCCGTCAACTCCTTCAACTGAAGTCCTGTCAATTCTTCCCATCTATCAATCTTGTATTGGAGAGAGTTGCGGTGCAGATAGAGTTGCTGGGCTGTTTTAGTCAGAACAGCACTGTTTTCCCAGAGAGAAAGGATAATTTCCTGAATCTGGTCTTGATCCAAGATCATCTGGTGCAGGCATTCCTTGGTTACCTTCAGGTCCACTAGTCTTTCTCCCATACTCCATAGATAGAGTTGTGAAAAGGTGTGTACACCTTGGTGACCCTGACGCCACCAAGTCTTAAACAAATCTCGCTCCGCTTTGATTAAGTCTGATAGGGCCTGAGGACCTGTCTGAGACCAAACCTGCCCCAACATGATCGACAGACGAAGACCAAAATCATACTCAACTGCCTCAATCGTATCAGATAAGATCGAGCGAACAGAGGTGTACTTATCTTGTTGAAGCACAAATACATAATCCTGAGCCCCGACCTGCAATACTGTCTGGCAGTTGGGAAAGAGGGTCCGCATCATGTCTAGCCAAGAGGATAGATTTTCCTGTTGGAAATAGGAAAGATGGCAATAAACCAGTTGTATCTTTTTAAATGTTTGCGGTGCCTGCCCCTTCCCCTCAATCAGATAGGGATACCAAGGATTGAGCGAACGAGCCTGCTCTTGCTGGGTCAAAAGGGCAACCAGCTGCTTTTCACGCTCGCTGAGCCCAGCTTCCTCCAGTAAAATCCACTGCTGAGAAGCTAAAGGGAGAGTGAGATAGCCTGGTTTCTCTACTGGCTGATCTGAAATCTGAGCTTCAGGAAACCAGTCTTGTAATTCCTTTGCAATCATATTCTAGCCCTCCACTTTTTGGATGCACCAAGAAATTATGGTCTCTAGACGCTCCAGATTTTCAGTCAGATGGAGATAGCCCATGACCGCTTCAAATCCCGTGGACATACGATAAGTCACGACATCTGCATTTTTAGCCTTTGTGTGGCTATTGGTGTTACGTCCCCGTTTATAGATTTCTTCTTCTTTTTCCGTCAAGACTTGCTCTTCCAACATGAGGGCAATCAAGTGAGCTTGAGCCTTGGCTGACACATACTTAGTCGCCTCTTGGTGGAGTTTGTTGGGTTTGGTCATGCCTTTAAGGATGAGATGGCGACGGATATACATGGAATAAACCGCATCTCCTTCGAAGGCAAGCGCAATCCCGTTAATGAGATTGACATCAATCACGAGTCCACCTCACTCCATCCTTGGTGTCAAGGAGCTTAATTCCTTGAGCAGCCAATTGGTCACGGATTTGGTCTGCTGTCGCAAAGTCACGATTAGCACGCGCTTCTTGACGTTTTTGGATTAAGGCTTCAATGTCTGCATCCAAAACTTCCTCAACAAAGACAATCCCAAAGACCTCCAACATAGCCGCAAGAGCTTCCTTAACACTTGCATCATAGTTTCCTGAGTTGATCCATTTGGCCATTTCAAAGACAACTGTGATACCGTTGGCAGAGTTGAAATCCTCATCCATAGCAGCTACAAACTTGTCTTTAAAGGCTTGTAACTCTTGGGTATCCACGTTTCCTGTAAATGGTTGTTCGTAAGTGTTCTTCAGATACTTGAGATTGGTCTCGGCGTCTCTCACTGCTTTTTCGGTAAAGTTGATAGGCTTGCGGTAATGCTGAGTCGCAAAGAAGAAACGCAACACTTGACCATCAAGAGTTCTAAGGGCATCATGGACGGTGATAAAGTTACCCAAGGACTTAGACATCTTGACATTGTCGATATTGACAAAGCCATTATGCATCCAGTAGTTAGCAAAAGTCTTACCTGTTTTTGCTTCTGACTGGGCAATTTCGTTGGTATGGTGAGGAAACTCCAAATCAGCTCCACCACCGTGGATATCAATGGTATCTCCCAAAATCTCTGTCGACATGACTGAACACTCGATATGCCAGCCCGGACGACCAGGTCCCCAAGGACTGTCCCAAGAAATCTCGCCTGGTTTTGCAGCTTTCCAAAGGGCAAAGTCCACTGGATTTTCCTTACGGGCGGTCTCCTCATCTGTCCGACCAGAAGCACCCAACTCCAAGTCTGCCAAGGTTTTATTGGCTAATTTGGCATAATTGTGAGACTTTTCCACTCGGAAGTAGACATCGCCCTCTGACTCATAGGCGTAGCCCTTGTCCACCAAAGTCTGCACAAAGTCAATGATTGCCTCCATAAAGTCAATCACGCGCGGATGCTGAGTAGCCAGCTTAACACCTAAGGCCGTCACATCCTCACGAAAAGCTGCGATATACTTATCAGCCACTTCTTTTGGTGTGATGCCTTCTTCCTTGGCGCGATGGATAATCTTATCATCTACATCTGTAAAATTGGAAATATAATTGACCTCAAATCCCCGATACTCAAAATAGCGACGAACTGTGTCAAAAGCTACTGTTGAGCGGGCATTGCCGACATGGATATAGTTATAAACCGTCGGACCGCAGACATACATGCGAACCTTGCCCTCTTCAATGGGCACAAATTCACGTAGGCTGCGGGTCATGGTGTCGTAAATTTTAATCATGCGGTCCACTCCCTTCTTTATTTCTGACTTTTTCGGCTGAAAACCAGCTCTGCAAATGGGCCAAATTGTCTGAGGCTATCCATTTGGTAAAAGCGTTGCCCTTCCTCTTGGGTAAAGAGGGGAACCCCCTTTCCTAGGATAAGGGGCGCTATCTGAATAATGAGGTGGTCGAAAAGATCCGCATCCAAGAGCGGTCCTACCAAGGAATTACCACCAATCACAAAGACATTTTTGCCTTTGTCAATCTGCTGAACAAAGTCCACCACATCCCCAGCTACTGGCTGGTAATTGCTGACAGGCAGGTGCCTATCATGCGTAAAGACATAGTTTTCCGTAGCTTGATAAAAACTTTCTACATCTTGCAAATCTTGGATTTCCTCAAAGGTCCGCTTGCCCATGATGGTGATATCCATTTGCCTGTAAAAGTCATCATAGCCTGTATCCTCTACAGAACCAAGCTGATGCAGCCAGTCTATCCTGTGCTGGCTGTCTGCCAAGTAGCCATCCATGGTGATACAGCCGTAAAAATATACTGCCATTCTTGTAGTTACCTTTCTAGTTCCTTTGCTATTGTCAAAGCGATAGTGAAAAAAGTCATGGCATCAGCTGTCCGCTCTTCATGGCGGGCATCCCAGGTTCGGTTATGATGATCCACATAGTCAGCAGTGTAGAAGAACTGATAGACTTTACTCTTGCGAAATTGACTCCAAGCCATGATAGCTGAAGCTTCCATGTCCACCACTTTGGCTCCAGCAGCCAAGCGACGCTTGACCTTATCAGGCGTTTCTCGATAAAAGGCATCCGTCGTCCAAGACTTGGTGCGGATATGCTCGATGCCAGATTTGTTCAAGGCTTCTTCCATACTTAAGAGCAGAGTTTCATCATAAGCTATTTCATCACTTGGAGGAGCGTAGTGGTAACTTGTACCTTCATCACGTAGAGCTGAACTTGGTAGGATAATCTTATCTGCCTGAATAGACTGATCTAGAACTCCGCAAGAACCCAAAACAATAAAGTTCTTAAATCCTCTTGCTTTGAGTTCTTCTAAGAGTCCAACAACCATCGGGGCTCCAATCGTAGCTATAGCAACTGCTACCTTACTCCCATCTTTTTCATAGATATACCATGGAAATCTACCATTTAGATTGGTTAGATAGCCACCTTCGTAAACATCCTCAAACTGCTTTACTCGTTCAATGATTTCTCCATTAAAAGATAAAATGATCGTGTCACAGATTTCTCCACCACCACGAATACTTCGATCAGTTGGTTCGATAACAGCAGGTACATTTTCGAATTCTTCTAATAGCATTTTTCTACTCTTTCTCATTCAAATAAACTACCTGTGTCTGTTTGACAAAGCCGATTTTTTCATACAAGCGCTTGGCACCTTCGTTGCAGTCCTCTACTGCAATCTGAAATTCCTTATCATTTTGCTCAATCAGTTGGTTGACTAGGGATTTTGCTAAATAGCTTCCGTAGCCTTTGCCACGTTCAAGTTCTGATATTGCTAAACCGTAGAAGTAATTCGTATTAGTCGATAAATCTACCGTGCAAGTCCCAATAACCTGACCGTCTTTTAATAAAATATATAGGCGACTGTCTGAATCCTTCAGAGCTTCAGCGACATATCTATCCACAACTTCTCTCGATTCATGTTCCTCTGAAAATGCCTGAAATTTTAACTGGCTAATTTGCTCCTGATACGAACTATCTGCTAACAAAACTTCAAGATTAGAAACAGTTACTAACTGATAAGGTCTTCTATCCTTACCTAACCAGGTTTCTGTCTCTTCATCCTCGACCAATCCCCAGTTGCTGACAAAATCAGGATGACGCTCTAGAAAAATACGTTCTGTCTGAAAAGTAACTGAACGAATAGGGAAAGAAGCCGTTTCTCTCTCAAAACTCGTAAACAAAGCACGCGCAATTCCCTGACGGCGATGATTTGGATGAACCAGTATCGTCACTTCCACATCTTGGTCATCAGCATAGACAGTTAATAGACCAACAAGTTCGCCTTTTTCATAATAAAGGAAAAAGGCGGGCATGTTTGGGTCAAAATTAAGCATGTTAGAAAGATAGGGATCACGATAAGTTCCATCATAGGCTTGGCAACAGTCAATTAGTTTTTTCGCTTCAAATAACTCTTCTTGGCTCAACTTGTTTCTTGCTTGAATCATATAGGTATCCTCTACAACCCCGACGATCTGTGACTGGCTTCTTTAGCCTGCTCGAGTTTATTGACGTAGTACTCTCGTTTTTCTTCGACTTCGTGGATCGTTGGTTCATCCTTCTGTCCATGAACTCGGACGATCTTAGCTGGAATACCGACAACTGTCACATCACTAGGTACGTCTGCCACGACTACTGCAGCAGCACCGACTTTGGCATTTTCGCCGATTTCTACCGGTCCGATGACTTGGGCATGGGCTGAAATCAGCGCCCCTTTTCGGACAGTCGGATGGCGTTTACCAACATCCTTCCCTGTTCCACCAAGAGTCACTCCGTGATAGAGAAGAACGCCTTTTTCAACAATCGCCGTCTCTCCAATCACCAAGCCTGAGCCATGGTCGATAAAAACACCTGATTCTATCTGAGCACCCGGATGAATCTCTATCTGAGTCCAAAAGCGCCAAAACTGACTGTGCATACGAGCCAAGAGTTTGAAGCCGTGCTTCCAGAGAAAATGCGAGAGACGGTGGGCAGCTAAGGCCTTGACACCTGGATAAGTCAGCAAAACTTCCAAACTGTTGCGTGCCGCTGGATCATTTTCTTTTACAATATCAATGGTTTCGCGCCACCATCCCATACATTTCTCCTTTTCTTATTCTGAATCTTTTGGTGTTTCTGTAAATTCTTTCTTAGGTTTGTGGTCCTTGTGATGACGTGGACGGTGAGGTCGCTCAGACTTTTCGCCTTTTTCATCATAATCAGGTTTTGGAGGACGAGGAAGAAGAGCCTTCATAGAGGCATCGATACGGCCTTTTTCATCAATCTTGATAACCTTAACGTCGACTTCATCACCGATAGCTACCAAGTCCTCGACACGGTTGGTACGAGTCCAAGCCATTTCAGAAATGTGCACAAGTGCATCTGTCTTATCAAAGAGGTTGACAAAGGCACCAAATTTCTCGATACGAACAACCTTGGCATGGTAAACTTCATCTACTTTAGCCTCACGAACCAAGCCAGCAATGATTTCTTTGGTACGGTTAATAGCAACTTGGTCACTAGAGTAGATAGATACATTTCCTTCTTCGTCGATATCAATCTTAACGCCTGTTTCAGCGATAATCTTGTCAATCGTTTCTCCACCCTTACCGATGACAATCTTAATCTTATCAACATCAATCTTAATGGTATCAATTTTCGGAGCAGTTGGAGCCAATTCTGGACGAACTTCTGGAATGGTTGCTTCAATCACATCAAGGATTTCAAAACGGGCTTTCTTTGCTTGAGCAAGAGCTTCTGTCAAGATTTCTGCAGTAATCCCTTGGATCTTGATATCCATTTGAAGGGCTGTAATCCCCTCACGAGTACCGGCTACCTTAAAGTCCATATCTCCAAAGTGGTCTTCCAATCCTTGGATATCGGTCAATACGGTGTAGTTATTCCCATCTGAGATGAGACCCATGGCAATACCAGCTACTGGCGCCTTGATTGGCACACCACCAGCCATAAGGGCGAGCGTTCCCGCACAGATAGAGGCTTGAGAAGATGAACCGTTTGATTCTAACACTTCAGCTACCAAGCGAATCGCGTATGGAAATTCTTCCAAACTTGGCAAGACTTGAGCAAGAGCACGTTCACCGAGAGCCCCATGACCAATTTCACGACGACCAGGCGCACCGTAACGACCTGTTTCCCCTACAGAGTATTGAGGGAAGTTATAGTGGTGCATAAAGCGTTTCTTGTACTCTGGATCCAAACCATCGATAATTTGAGTTTCACCCATTGGCGCCAAGGTCAAGACTGAAAGAGCCTGAGTTTGTCCACGAGTGAAGAGACCTGATCCGTGCACTCGAGGAAGGAAGTCAACAACCGCATCCAAAGGACGGATTTCATCAACCTTACGACCGTCAGGACGCACCTTATCTTCTGTAATCAAACGGCGCACTTCAGCGTGTTCCATTTGTTCCAAGATTTCAGCCACATCACGCATGATACGGTCAAATTCTTCATGGTCTGCATATTTTTCTTCGTAAACAGCAGTCACTTGGTCTTTAACTGCTTGAGTTGCAGCTTCACGAGCCAATTTTTCTTCTACTTGAACCGCTTTTTGGAGGTCACTATTGTAGGCTGCGATGATTTCAGCTTGCAAGTCCGCATCCACATGAAGCAATTCCACTTCTGCTTTTTCCTTACCGACAGCAGCAACGATTTCTTCTTGGAAGGCAATTAATTCTTTAACTGCTTCATGCCCTTTGAGAAGAGCTTCCAACATGATTTCTTCTGACAATTCTTTGGCACCAGACTCAACCATGTTGATAGCGTGTTTGGTCCCAGCTACTGTCAATTCAAGAAGCGATTGCTCTGCCTGTTCTTGACTTGGGTTGATGATGATTTGGCCATCAACATAACCTACTTGTACCCCAGCAATAGGTCCGTCAAATGGAATGTCTGAGATAGAAAGCGCTAAAGATGAACCAAACATAGCAGCCATTGGAGCAGAGGCATTTTCATCATAAGAAAGAACCGTATTGATCACTTGCACTTCGTTACGGAAACCTTCCGCAAACATAGGACGGATTGGACGGTCAATCAAACGCGCTGTCAAAGTCGCATCTGTTGAAGGACGCCCTTCACGTTTCATAAAGCCACCAGGAAACTTCCCAGCCGCATACATTTTTTCTTCGTAGTTGACTTGGAGTGGGAAGAAATCCCCAGTTGCCATTTTCTTAGACATAACGGCCGCAGTCAAGACAGTTGACTCACCGTAACGGACGACAACAGAGCCATTTGCTTGCTTAGCAACCTGACCAGTCTCTACAACCAATTCACGACCCGCAAAAGTCGTTTGAAACACTTGTTTTGTCATTTTAATCCCCTTTGGATTGATGAAATTATACGCCTTGCCTACAAAGATCAAGATACTAAGCCGTTAAGCAACTCAAAGGAAAATAGGAAATCGAACGACGGAGCGACTGCTCCTAGGTAGATTTATCTTTTTCCACAGAGTTGTAGGCGTGTTCAATTAATCAAGATATTTTGGACGGTTCGGTTTGCCGAACATTTCTATAGAAAAATAGGAAGGTGACGCCACACTCGATGAGTGCTAGGAAGCTTATCTTTTTTCCTAAGAAATGAGACCAAAATTCAATTAAGAATTTTTTTGATATTTCACTGACACAGTGCGGACGGGAGCAACTTCCTTCGTAATTTTTAAGCCTGAAGTCTCAAAAATTCCGTCCTAGAAAATAACAGAGTTATTCTCTAGGATACCACTATAGCGTGAAATATCTTTTAACACTCACTTCGTTCGTATTTATTATAGAACCAATTATCAGATTTCGATTAAAAATTAATCAACTATTAAAAAATCCTTAATACCCTAAATACCCTCATCTTTGTATCAAGTACGTACAGAGTCTATTTTATCATATTTTTCTTAAAAAGTGCGGGCTTTTCTATTAAAAAGGAACCATTCCCCTCACCTGAGAAGAATGGTTTGCTTTTTATTATCCTAAAGACTGATGGTTAAACAAGGCATGGGTTGCTTGGTGGATGTATTTTGCTGTTTCAGCATTGTTCATGGTGTAGAGATGCACACCTGCGACATCCTGGGTTACCAAGTCCACGATTTGATCCACTGCATAGGCAAGTCCTGCTGCTCTGAGCGACTCAGGATCATGCTCATACTTGTCTAAGATAGCCTTAAATTTGCGTGGAAGATGAATATTCTCACAAGTCTTCAAGAGACGAAGCGCTTGGTTACGGTTAAGAATGGGCATAATCCCCGCATGAATGGGAACATCAATCCCCGCCAAGGTACACTTGTCTTGGAAATCATAGAAGCGCTCATTGTCAAAGAAAAGTTGCGTTACAAGGCTTGAACAGCCTGCATCCACTTTCTTCTTGAGATTTTGAATATCTGAGATCTGGTTTGGCGAGTCAGGATGCCCCTCTGGGTAGCAAGCGCCAATAATATCAAAGTGAGGAGCTTGTTCCTTGATGAACTCAATCAAATCTGTTGCGTAGCGAAAATCCTTTTGTGGTTCCACATCAGGGATAATATCCCCACGCAAGGCCAAGATTTTCTGTACCCCAACCTTGTCCAAGTCTGCAATGGTTTCAGCAACTTTGTCCTTGGTCAGATAGATAGCTGGCAAGTGGGCAATGGTTGGAATTGCCAAGTCATTCTGGATAAAGTCAGCCAAACGAACCGTCGTTTCCTTGATATTAAATTTATTATTGCTGGCGGTCACACTGATAAAGTGCGGTGTCAGCTCCCGCATATCCTGCAAGGCTGAAATAATTTTATCATTACCCACTGCTGGGTTTGGAGGGAACACTTCAAATGAAAGTGACGGCGTTTGGCGTGACATAGTCATTATCCTTTTCTTTTTGATTTCATGATTGCTAAGCCGGCTTGGGCCAAGCAGTTCCTTGATCAGTCAGTGTCAAGAGAGAAATCTTATCTTATAATTTCTCACGCGCAGCTTTTGCTGCTTCGACTAGGCGGATCAAGCTTTCTTTTGTTTCTGGAATACCACGTGTTTTCAAACCACAGTCAGGGTTGATCCAAACTTTCTTGCTTGGTACTTTAGCAAGAATAGCATCGATTGTGTGGTCGATTTCACCTTCATTTGGCACACGAGGTGAGTGGATATCGTAAACCCCAGGTCCCACTTCTGTTTGGAAGTTTTTCGCTTTGAGTTCGTCCAAGATTTCAAGGTTTGAACGGCTTGCTTCAAAGGAAATAACGTCCGCGTCCATGTTGTCGATAGCTGGGATGATATCTGTAAATTCTGAGTAACACATGTGAGTGTGGATTTGTGTATCTGGCGCTACTGTTGAGTGTACCAAGCGGAAGGCAGGAATTGCCCAGTCAAGGTAGTCTTCATACCAGTCGCTACGACGGAGTGGCAATTTCTCACGAAGAGCAGCCTCGTCGATTTGGATGATTTTCACACCTGCAGCTTCAAGGTCAAGCACTTCATCCTTGATAGCAAGAGCGATTTGAAGAGTAGAATCCTTGATAGAGATATCTTCACGTGGGAATGACCAGTTAAGGATGGTAACAGGTCCAGTCAACATCCCTTTAACAGGTTTGTCAGTACGGCTTTGTGCGTAGCTAGACCATTTGACAGTGATTGGGTTGAGACGAGTGACGTCACCCCAGATGATTGGTGGTTTCACCCCACGCATACCGTATGATTGTACCCAACCATTCTTAGAGAAGAGGTAACCGGACAAGTTTTGACCGAAGTACTCAACCATGTCGTTACGCTCAAACTCACCGTGTACAAGCACGTCGAATCCAACTTCTTCTTGCCATTTGATCCATTCGTCGATAGTTTCAGCAAGAAAGGCATCGTACTCTTCTTGTGATAATTCACCCTTACGGAAGGCCAAACGTTTGGCACGGACTTCCTTAGTTTGAGGGAATGAACCGATGGTTGTTGTTGGAAGAGCTGGAAGTTTAAAGGCTTCTTCTTGGATAGCTTCACGTTCTGCAAAAGCTGGCAAACGAGTGTAGTCAGCATCTGTCAAACCAGCGATACGCGCACGAAGTTCTGCATTTTCACCCACACGTTCAGTCGCAAAGAGTTCTTTGTTAGCTGCAAGAGCTTCTGCACCTTGACCATTGCGGATAGCATCCAAATCACGAATCTCATCCAATTTTTCAACTGCAAAGGCAAAGTGGTTCAAGATAGCTGGTTCAAATTCTTCGTTAGCAGTTGTAAATGGTACATGAAGAAGTGAACATGAGCTTGTCAAAACGATATTTTCAACTGGAATTTGTTCAAGAACAGCCAAGCTCTTTTCATAGTTGTTACGCCAAATGTTCTTACCATTGACAATACCTGCATAGAGAGTCTTGTCAGCTGGGAAACCACCTTTAACCAATTCAAGAGTTTTCTTACCTTCAACGAAGTCCAAACCAATGGCATCTACTGGCAAGTTCACAAGATCAGAGTAGACGTCACGAACGTCACCAAAGTAAGTTTGAAGCAAGACTTCAAGACCTTTCTTGTCAGCCAAAAGCTTGTTGTAGAGGTTCAAGAAGAGAACTTTTTCTTCAGCTGTCAAATCTTTGACAAGAGCCGCTTCGTCGAGTTGGATGCGAGTCGCACCAAGTTCAGCTAATTTAGCAAAAACTTCTTGGTATGCAGCTACTAAGCTATCTACGAAGTCTTCTGCTTTCACGCCGTCTTCAAAGTCTGATAATTGAAGGAAAGTGAACGGACCTACAAGGACTGGACGAGTGTTGAGACCAAGTTCTTTGGCTTCTTGGAACTCATCAAAGATCTTGTGACCAGCCAATTTAACTTGAGTGTCTTTTTCAAATTTAGGCACGATGTAGTGGTAGTTGGTGTTGAACCATTTCTTCATCGGAAGGGCACGAACATCCCCTTTTTCTCCTTGGTAACCACGTCCCAAAGCAAAGTAGCGCTCAAGGTCAGACAAGTCCAAGTTTTGAACCGATGCAGGCACCACGTTGAAGAGGAAAGCTGCATCAAGGAAGTTGTCATAGTGAGAAAAGTCATTTGATGGGATTTCAGTGATGCCTTTTTCTTTGACAATGTTCCAGTGTTTTGCACGCAATTCTTTAGCCGCAGCCAAGAGTTCTTCTTCTGAGATTTCTTTTCTAAAGTATTTTTCAGTTGTAAATTTTAATTCGCGGAATTCGCCCAAACGAGGGAAACCGATGATCGTAGTTGACATGATGTGTCCTCCAAAATTTGTTGTTGAAACTATCTTAACAGAAAAGAAAGGGTCTGTATAATTGTAAATAATTAGGC
>URCN01000015.1:0-25398 GCA_900546335.1 uncultured Streptococcus sp. | reverse complement strand
CAATCCTTTGATAATTCCCTTCATCTCCCCAGTAACAAGTAAACCTATCAAATATAAAGCAAAGAGAGCTAAGAACAAATAAAAAGGTAAAAAGATACTTATGATCATCAAATACAAAAAGAAATCTTTTTTCGAAAGCCCTCTTATCTTATCCAGTAATCCAATTGATTTCAAAACGGATCCTTTCTGTTCTGGATTTCTCCAGAAGATAAATGCTAAACTATCTTTATATTCTACCATTTTTTCCGTCATTTGGGAACAATGAACACGCTATCAAAATGAAAAAACTTTTACGGAAGTATGAAAGTATACTCTATTATATTCAAAGACATTCCAGTCCAGTAGTTGCTAGATAAAAAGAAGGAAACTTCTAAAAAAGGAAAAGCTATGGTAGAATATAATAAAGTTAAAAATAACTACTATTGAACGACATTTAAAAAGGAAAAATCTATGAAATCACACCAACTAGTTTACCAAATATTAGCTAGAGAAAACGATTATGTTAGCGGAGAAAAAATCGGAGAAGAACTGAATTTAAGCCGTACATCCATATGGAAAGCGATCCAACGTCTTCAACAAGAAGGCCTAGAAATTGACAGGATCAAAAATAGAGGATACAAGCTTATTCAAGGCGATCTGATATTGCCTGATTTGATTCAGGAGAAAACCAACTTAACCATTCGCTACAAACCTGAGACCAAATCAACACAAACAGATGCAAAAGAAGGGGTTGAAGCTGGAAACAAAGGAAATATACTCTATCTTTCAACCTGTCAAACAGCAGGTCGTGGCCGCTTTCAGCGTCTCTACTATTCTCCATCTCAGGGTGGGATCTATATGTCCCTGCATATTCAACCCAATCTTCCCTATGAAAAACTCCCTTCCTATACTCTCCTTGTAGCTGCTGCAGTCTACAAAGCCATTAAAAATCTCACTATGATAGAAGTAGATATCAAATGGGTAAATGACATCTACTTAAAAAATAAAAAGATAGCAGGTATCCTCACCGAAGCAATGACATCAGTTGAGACAGGCTTGGTTACCGATGTCATTATCGGACTTGGTATAAATTTTTCTATAGAAGACTTCCCAGAAGACATAAAAGAAAAAGCAGGTAGCCTATTTATGCCACCTGCACCAATCAGTCGTAATGATCTCATCAGCGAAATATGGAATTGCTTCTACAATACGGATCCAGATGAGCTACTTTATATCTATAAAGAAAGATCAATAGTTCTTGGAAAAGAAGTTACCTTCCAGCTAGACGGAAAACTTAAAAAAGGACTTGCAAAAGAAATCTCAGAATCTGGTCAACTACAAGTCGAACTTGCAAACAAACATACTATCTGGCTAAATAGCGGAGAAATATCACTAATAAATTGGTAATAAACAAATCCCCCTTTTAACGATTTAGAAGGGGGATTTGTTTACAAAAAAAAGAGCCTAACAGCTCTCTTAACTCACGGAGAATGGGGGATTCGAACCCCCGCGCCGGTTACCCGACCTAACGATTTAGCAAACCGTCCTCTTCAGCCTCTTGAGTAATTCTCCACTAGCAAACTAAAACAAATAGGATACAATAAAGGATACAATTTGAAGAAATGATCCCAAAAATCCTATTGATGATGGAGCCGGTGGGAGTCGAACCCACGTCCAAACACCTGCCAACATATTTGTCTACAACCATAGGTTATGTATTGTTTTAACAGCTCCTCGACACATAACTCAAGCCTAGGAACTGCGAGTCTATCAATCTCCTATCAAACCACTAGACAAGGCTTGATCGTATCTCGCTAATCATAAGACCTGTCATTGAACACGAGCAATCCAAATCAGGTCACGCCTGCTGGTTTTTAGGCAGCTAGAGCGTAAGAAGTGTTATTTTTTGCAGTTATATTTAACTGAGCGTTTACGTCGCCACACGGGTTGCAAAATATGCCTCATAATGCCTGTCGAATCCGTAACGACCCCAGGATGTTAGAACTATTATAACCTATCTTCAAAAAAAATGCAAAATCAAGCCAATTCTTTAGAACAGATACGTTTTCAAAGCATCTGATAATGCTTGATAACCGGCTACACTTAGATGGAGACCATCCGTTGTATAGGCTGATTTAAGTTGTCCCTCTGCATCACTCAAACTATCATAAATTGGTAGAAAATCTACTTGCATATAGGCGGAGGCTAGATCCTCATAGGCTTGATTCCATTCTCTGATCTTTTCATTGGTACGAATATATACTGTCTGCTTGTATTCTTCTCCTTCATTGACTGGCAGAAGAGAAACAAGCTTTATTTGTGACAGCGGATATTCTCGGACAATCGATTGGATTACACGCTCAAGATTATCCAAAGCATCATTCATGGGAATATCTTTTCCAATATCATTTGTCCCAATTAAGAGAACAATTTGATCGACAGCATCACCATAAAGATGGGCATCAAGATTGTCTAGTAGAAGCCCCGTCTGGTAACCTCGGATGCCTCGATTAACAATCGTCTTGGTAGTCCCAAGTAACTCTTGCAAAGGGTAGTATTCTACAATCGAATCGCCGATAAAAATCATATCTGGCTCTAAAAGAGAAATCTCATTGAGTTCACGATACTTGATTTGAATCTTTGCCTGCTCTTTTAGGAGCCAATTTTCTAATAACTGTACTGCCACCTTATCCCTCTTTCTCTAACCACTTTTCTAGAATCTGATAAACGCCCCCTTGGCTGTTAGCTGGAGCTAGGGCTGTTGCAACTGCCTTGGCCTCTTCATCAGCATTTTCCATAGCATAGGCAATTCCAGCCATCTCCAACATCTCAACATCATTTTCGCTATCACCAAAAGCCATGATCTGTTCCGATGTCAAATTCCAGCGCTTGAGTAATTCTTCCAATCCCCAAGCCTTGTGAACACCCGCTTGCAGGATATCAATACAGCCATAACCGCTAGAAACAGCCCTTACACGACCATCAAAGAGATCATTGATTTCCTGCAAAACTGAACTAGAACGTTCTTCACCAACGACCATGCTCATCTTTAGAACTCCTCCAAAGAGGTCTGAGTTTAGCTCATCCACAAAATTTGTCCTTTGGTAAAGTTTTTCAATCATCTCTGGAGTCATAAATTTTTCCAGATCTGTAAAAACCGTTCCTTCCTTGACAAAACTCCCATTCATACTGGTAACGACGAACTGATCTCGACACTCTCTCCCTTTAAAATGAAGGAGAGCCTTGTCAACCATAGAATCATCCCAAGTCTGGGCCTGAAGTAGCGTATCATACTCAAATATACGAGCGCCGTTAGCAACAACCAAGATCACTCGACTCGCCAAGTGTTCTAATAATTGCCTCATTCGATGGACCTCATTTCCCGTCGCAATGACAAAACGGATATCCCTTTGATCCAGCTGATCTAAAATCTTTTCCAAGCGGGGCAGATCTAGCTGCCCCCTCGGGTCTAGCAAGGTTCCATCCATGTCTGTTGCAATTAATTTAATCGTCATCATATCTCCTTTAGAGTGAGCGTCTACCACTTCAACCCTACATGTTCATTCATTTCTTTATAGGCCGTGTCAATTCGTTCCTTGGTCGCCTCGTCCAACTTGTCACGGTGACTGCCTCCCTCGATGAAGTCCTCTAGGATATAGGTCTGATAGAGGAAGAGCGGATAGCCTTCTGGAGAGTAAGTCCCTTTGGGTGTTCGATTGACCCAAGTAGGATGCGCTTTGGCCGTTTCAATCCTAGTCTTGCCATCTTTTTTCTTAATGGTCACATCCATGAGAACACCGCGCTCCGTCCACTTGGCATTTTCCTCATCTTGCATGGTTTCAATGCGTTGATTTGAGAGGAAATTTCCCATGGAGTAGATGATCAGTTTTTTATCACCATCTTTTTCAACCGTCTCAGCAGGTTCAACGACGTGAGGATGCCCTCCAAAAATAATATCAGCTCCCCAGTCAATCATCTTATGGTACAGTGTTTTCTGTTCTTCCGTTGGTTCTAGCTGGTACTCAATTCCCATCTGAGGCATGATGACAGTAATATCTGCTTCCTTCTCTGCACGCTCGATTTCTGCCTTCATCTTATCTTCATTCAAATCAGAAAGATAGCGATTATAGTCCTCTTGAGAGATATACTGCTCAATGCCATTAAAACCGTAAGAATAGGCCAGGAGAGCTACCTTGATACCATTGACTTCCTTGATGACTATAGGTGCTTGGTCTCGGGATTCATGCGTGTAGACTCCGATGGGTGTCATTCCAGCCTTTTCAATAGCTTGAGCCGTTGAAACCACTCCCTCAATTTGAGAATCCAAAATATGATTATGAGCCAAGTCTAGAACTTGGTAGCCTGCATCCTTGATCGCATCCATGACTTCTCCTGGAGCATTAAAGAGAGGATAACCTGCCAAATAGTGGTCCTTGTTCACCGTTCCTTCAAAGTCACCAATCACCAAATCCGCTTGTTTGAGCCAGGGTTTCACATACTCAAAATTTTCATGGAAATCATAGGTCCCATCTTCTTTAAGAGCTGTTCGGTAGATGGGGATATGGTAGAGAAGGTCACCATTTGCCATGATACGTGCCGTCGTTTCACCAGACTGATTTTCCTTGGATTGACTGGAAGTACTTGCAGAATCAAGAGTTTGACTACTAGGACTCGTTCCCTTACTACCTTGTACTGCTCGAACTAATAAGTTTCCCCCCATGGATAAGGCAACTGCAAGCAATAACACAATAATAAACTGGGCATTGGTCCAGGATTTATAATTCCGAAAGAAATCAACACTAGTTCTCCACACCCCATAAAGAGAGTCCTGAGACCGTCTATCTTGTCGCTTTTCCATCTTTATTCCCCCCTTGCTTTTACTGCAAGTCTTTTCTTTTATTATACCACAGACAAAAGAGGAATACCGTTTATTATATTATTTTTTAGGAACTTCTGCGACTTTCTTTCTCGCCTATTTTGTGTTATCATGTAGAGGTAATGAAAGGAGAGAAAATGTCTGCAATAGAACGTATTACAAAAGCTGCTCACTTAATTGATATGAACGATATTATCCGCGAGGGGAATCCGACGCTTCGCGCAGTTGCTGAGGAAGTCACTTTCCCACTGCCTGACCAGGAAATCATCCTTGGCGAAAAGATGATGCAATTCCTCAAACATTCCCAAGATCCTGTTATGGCTGAGAAAATGGGGCTCCGCGGTGGTGTTGGGCTGGCTGCTCCCCAACTCGATATTTCAAAACGCATTATTGCCGTCTTGGTCCCAAATATTGTGGAAGAAGGTGAAACTCCACAGGAAGCCTACGACTTGCAAGCTATTATGTACAATCCAAAAATTGTCTCTCACTCTGTTCAGGACGCTGCTCTTGGCGAAGGAGAAGGTTGCCTGTCTGTTGACCGAAACGTACCTGGCTATGTAGTCCGCCATGCTCGCGTTACTGTTGACTACTTTGACAAAGATGGCGAAAAACACCGTATCAAGCTCAAAGGATACAACTCTATCGTTGTCCAACATGAAATTGATCATCTAAACGGAATCATGTTTTACGATCGTATCAATGAGAAAGATCCATTTGCTGTTAAAGATGGTTTACTGATTCTGGAATAAAGAAAATCCCGTTGCAAGACGGGGTTTTGTGTTATAATAGAGGCATGAAAACAAATGATATTGTCTATGGCGTCCACGCCGTTACAGAAGCCCTCCTTGCAAACACTGGAAATAAACTTTACCTCCAAGAAGACCTTCGAGGTAAGAATGTTGAAAAAGTCAAGGAACTGGCTACAGAAAAGAAGGTATCCATTTCTTGGACTTCAAAAAAATCCCTCTCTGAAATGACCGAAGGCGCTGTCCATCAAGGATTTGTCCTTCGAGTTTCCGAATTTGCCTATAGCGAGCTAGATCACATTCTTGCCAAAACGCGTCAAGAAGAAAACCCTTTGCTATTGATTCTGGACGGGTTGACTGATCCTCATAATCTAGGTTCTATCTTAAGAACCGCTGATGCGACCAATGTTTCAGGTGTCATCATTCCCAAGCACCGTGCTGTCGGAGTGACTCCTGTCGTTGCCAAAACGGCCACAGGTGCTATTGAGCATGTACCGATTGTGCGAGTTACCAACCTCAGTCAAACCCTAGACAAACTCAAGGCTGAAGGCTTCTGGACCTTTGGAACGGATATGAACGGTACTCCTTGCCACAAGTGGAATACAAAAGGGAAAATCGCCCTCATCATCGGAAATGAAGGAAAAGGCATCTCCAGCAACATCAAAAAACAGGTTGATGAGATGATTACCATTCCGATGAATGGGCATGTTCAAAGCCTCAATGCCAGTGTTGCTGCAGCCATTCTCATGTACGAAGTTTTCCGAAACCGACTATAAAAAAGTTTCCAATCAAGTGATTGGAAACTTTTTTATGATTATACTCAATGAAAATCAAAGAGCAAACTAGGAAGCTAGCTGTAGACAGCTCAAAACACTGTTTTGAGGTTGTGGATAGAACTGACGAAGTCAGTACCCCTACCTACGGCAAGGCGAAGCTGACGCGGTTTGAAGAGATTTTCGAAGTGTATTAACTGTGTTCGGTGATAAACTTGTATGCTTCTTGACCCGCGATAGCCCCATCTCCAACTGCTGTTGTTACTTGGCGAAGATCTTTCTGGCGAACATCTCCAACCGCAAATATACCATCAACGCTAGTTTTCATGTTATTGTCTGTTAGGATCCAGCCTGCCTGGTCTTGAATGTTCAATTCTTTAACAAAATCGCTAACAGGATCCAAACCGACATAGATAAAGACACCTCCGAAGGCTTGCTCTGTTACTTGACCTGTTTTCACATTTTCAAATACGACAGATTCTACTCGATTTTCACCTTTAATTTCCTTAACTACAGAGTCCCAGATAAAGTTGACTTTTTCATTTGCAAAGGCACGGTCTTGCAAAACCTTTTGGGCACGAAGTTCATCGCGACGGTGAACAATAGTGACGGACTTGGCAAAGCGTGTCAAGAAGAGGGCTTCTTCTACCGCTGAATCTCCACCACCAACTACGAGCAAGTCTTGATCACGGAAGAAAGCTCCATCACAGACCGCACAGTAAGAAACACCTCGACTGTTCAGTTCTTCTTCTCCGGGAACTCCCAAAAGACGGTGTTTAGAACCAGTTGCTACAATGACAGTACGGGTTTCGTAAACTTGATCATCAGTGATTACCTTCTTAAAGTCACCCTGGTCTTCAATATTTTCAACGTAACCATAAAGATGCTCCACTCCAAGGTTTTCAAGTGGTTCAAACATCTTTTCAGCCAATTCAGGTCCACTGATATTAGCATAACCTGGATAGTTTTCAATATCAGATGTGTTATTCATTTGCCCGCCTGGCAGACCACCTTCAATCAAAGCCACTTTCAGATTGCTTCGAGCAGCATATAAGGCAGCGGTCATTCCCGCAGGTCCAGCACCGACAATAATCGTATCGTACATTTCAATTCCTTCTTTCTTGTTGTAACTATCTTTATTCTAACTCATTCTTGCTAGTCACGCAAGGATTATGCCTTGAAAACCAAGAGCAAACTCATGACGGCAAAGGATAATACTGGAATCACCAAAACCCCGATCATAATCATATCATAGAGATGGGCTTGGCGAGCCTTAGCTGTCTTGTCCACACCAGACATAGCTCGCAATCCAATCCAAATCCCTAAAGTAATCACGACGAGAATGGTCGTTAAGATCAAACTCTCGAAATATAAAGAAAATAGTTGCAGCAGCATGATCTCTCTCGTTTCTATCTTTTTTAAAGAGTAAACTCAGCTAGTCCAACTAACTGAGTTTTCCTTTTACTATTATATCAAATATAAGTCCGTTTGTAACTAGCGAAGAATTCTTTTGTCCGTTCTTCTTTCGGATGATTGATGATTTCATCCGGTGTACCTGACTCGATGATTTTCCCTTTATCTAGGAACAAAATCTTATCTGCCACTTGGGCTACAAAAGACATATCGTGACTAACCAAGATCATGGTCTGACCAGACTTAGCGGCATCTGCAATAGACTTTTCCACTTCTCCGACCAATTCTGGATCAAGAGCTGATGTTGGTTCGTCCAAGAGCAAGACGTCTGGTTTCATAGCGAGGGCACGCGCTAGGGCAACCCGTTGCTTTTGCCCACCTGACAAATGGCGAGGATAATGTTGCTCCTTATCAGAAAGACCGACCTTAGCCAACTCTTCCTTGGCGATTTTGGTTGCTTCCTCATCTGATAATTTCTTAACAACAACCAAGCCTTCCTTGACATTGTCAAGGGCTGTTCGGCGTTCAAATAAGTTGAACTGTTGGAAAACCATGGACAACTTGCGACGAAGGGTCAAAATTTCCTCTTGGCTAATCTGAGAAAAATCAACTTTAAAATTGTCAATCTGGATGGATCCGCTATCTGGAGTTTCAAGGTAGTTCAAACTACGAAGAAAGGTTGATTTCCCAGCTCCAGATGAACCAATCAAGGCTACAACTTCTCCCTTTTGGATATCCAAGTCCAGATGATCCAAGACAGTCTGACCTGAAAAGGATTTGCTTAAATTCGAAATCTTAATCATTAACGTAGGTCTCCTTTCACATCTGTAGTTACTGTATCCGGCGCTGAAATTTGCATTTTCTTCTCGATAAAACGACCGAGGCTTTCAATTCCGATATTGACTACCCAGTAAACAAGGGCTACAGAGATGAATCGCTCAAAGTAACGATAATCGGCTCCACCCAAAATCTGAGCTTGGGCAAAAACTTCGACTACACCCGCACTAAAGGCTAGAGAAGTTCCCTTGGTCAAACCGATGAGGGAATTGATCAAGGTTGGAGTAGCTACCACCGCTGCATTAGGAATAATGACACGACGATAAACTTGCGCACGGGTCATCCCCAGACTGCGTGCCGCTTCAATTTCACCAGGATTGACAGAAAGGATGGCTGCACGAATGGTTTCGCTGGCATAAGCTGCCTCATTAAAGGCAAAAGCTACGATAGCAAAGGTTGCTGCTGGAATCGCATTGATATTGAAGCTGGTTCCCCATTGTTGATTGAGGGCTTTCAGAGCGAGTGGAATTCCGTAGTAGGTCAACATAAGCTGAACCAAAATCGGTGTCCCTTTTAAAAAGCTGACAAAAAAGGCTTGCAAGGGATATAAAATCTTAACACGGTTAATTTTAACAATGGCAAAAACCAAGGCTAGCACCAAACCAAAAATCGCACCACTAAGCGTCAACATGATAGTTGTAGGAAGTTGTTGGACAATTCTTGGAATCCCATCAAAAACCGAACGCAAGCTAAAGAGCTTACCGTCTGGAATTAGCTGCATCAAACTTTGATACCAATCTGATGCTAAAAGTGTTGTAATAGTCATAAAAACATCCTCTCCTGATAATGATTCATTCTACCATACTTCTGCTCCCAAGCAAATTATTTGCTACGGGCTGCTCAGACTCTGTCTATCTTCTAGTTTATCACACTTTAAAACAGAGAGGCTATATATTTTACCTATCAAGGAGATAAATAAAAACTATCTCAAACCTAAGTCCTCATAGGTCTTTCTATAGCCGATTTGTTTAACAGCACCATTCTCCACCAAAATTGGACGTTTCAATAACATACCATCACTCGCTAGGAGTTTAGCTGCTTCTTGTGTTGACAAGCTTCCCACCTTATCTTTCAAGCCCAGTTCACGGTATTTGATCCCGCTAGTATTGAAAAATTGTTTCACTTCAAAACCGGAAGTTTCCAACCAGTTCAAAATCACGTCTTCACTTGGTGTTTCTTCTACGATGTGGACATCTTGGTATTCCAGTCCAAGTTTATCCAATTCATTTTTTGCTTTCTTACAAGTTGAACATTTTGGGTATTCGATAAATTCTAACATCTTCTTTTCTTTCTATTTTTTATTTTCTTGAAATGCTGCACCTTCATGTTGCAAGAGCCAGGCTTTCTTTTCGACTCCCGATGCATAGCCTGTCAAGCGATTGCCTGACCCCAGCACACGATGACAGGGAACGAGTATGGACCAAGGATTACGTCCCACTGCTCCGCCAATCGCTTGGGCAGAAGCCACTTGTAAGTCTTGAGCTATTTGTCCGTAAGTTACTGTTTGACCATAAGGAATGGCCTGTAAGTAAGCCCAGACCCGCTTTTCAAAATCTGTTCCAATGGGAGCCAGAGGTAAGGAAGACAAATCTTGAGCACATCCATCAAAGTAAGTATCTAAATAGGAAATAACTTGGTCTAGGACAGGATGTTTCTTAACTACTTCTATACTATCTCCAGCGATTCCCCTCTCAAAATGAGTTTGGTCCTGTACCCAAATTCCATACAGATATTGCTCGTCAGCAACTAAGGATAAGGTTCCAATTGGCGATGGGTGCAGCATCTTTGCGTACTTTTTCTGCTTCATTTTTTTAATTTCTGATAGGCCAAACGTTCCCCATCAACTGGAACCTTACCAACCTGTTGGAAGCCTAGCTTTTCAAAGATATGCTGCATGGCCTTGTTTTCTGCATGTGTATCTGAACGAAAATCTAGGTAATCAAATCCTTCAATCAATCCTTCTAAGAAAGTCTGAGCAACTCCCTGCCCTTGGACATCTGCTGCCACAGCGATACGGTGAAAGACCAGATATTCTGATTCTCCCCCCTGCCAACTCCCTTCATAAATGGCTTCATAGGCTTTCTCTGGACTCTTGGTCACAGCAGCATAAGCTAGCAGTTCTCCTTCTTCCAAGGCCACATAAGCTTGACCTGAGATGATATCATCGATAATGATGTCGGCATTTGGATAGCCATTTTGCCACTGGTCACTACCAGACTCAGCTAAGCACTTTTTGGCATCCTCCATCACCTGCATAATCGCATCTACTTCGTTTGGAAAAGCTAAACGAATCTCCATCTTTTCCCCTCATTTCTAACTGTTTTCTCTCATCATAGCATAATTTAAAGCTTTCTACAAGCAGTTGAAACTTGACTTTTGTTTTTTATTATTTTATAATCTAGTTATCAAAACTAGATAAAAAGGAGTTGGAAATGAATTCTAACTTTTCCTACCCAAAATGGGAAGACATTCCAAACATTGACCTCTATCTGGATCAGGTTTTGCTTTATGTCAATCAAGTCTGTGCCCCTATCTCTCCAGATAAAGACAAGGGTCTAACAGCATCCATGGTCAATAACTATGTCAAACATGGTTACCTGACAAAGCCAGACAAGAAAAAATATCAACGCAAACAGATTGCCCGTTTGATTGCTATTACTACTCTCAAGTCTGTCTTTTCGATCCAAGAAATCGCTCAGACCCTTAATACTCTGCAAACTCAAGCAAGCTCAGACCAGCTCTACGATGCTTTTGTGGACTACATGAACCATGGGATTGATCCAGAAAATCCTATTATCCAAACCAGCTGTCAAACGGTTAAACTCTATCATCAAACTCTAGACTTAATCCTTATCAAAGAAGAGGAGGAAATCCAATGAATACCAGCCTAAAGCTCAGTAAAAAACTCAGTTTTGGAGAGGAAATTGCTAATAGCGTGACCCATGCTGTGGGTGCCGTTATCATGCTCATCTTGCTCCCTATTTCATCCACCTATAGTTATGAAGCACATGGATTTTTATCATCTTTTGGTGTTTCAATCTTTGTTATCAGTCTCTTTCTCATGTTCCTCTCGTCAACCATTTACCATTCTATGGCCTATGGTTCGACCCACAAATACGTCTTGCGAATCATCGACCATTCTATGATTTACGTGGCTATCGCAGGCTCTTATACGCCGGTCGTATTGACTTTGATGAATAACTGGTTTGGCTATCTGATTATTGCCATTCAGTGGGGAACGACCATCTTTGGCATCCTTTATAAAATCTTTGCTAAAAAGGTCAATGAGAAATTCAGCCTTGCCCTTTACCTGATTATGGGCTGGTTGGTTCTGGCTATCATTCCTGCCATTATCAGTCAAACAACGCCCGTCTTTTGGAGTCTCATGGTAACTGGCGGACTCTGTTATACAGTTGGAGCTGGATTTTACGCTAAGAAAAAACCTTATTTCCACATGATCTGGCATCTCTTTATCTTAGCTGCGTCTGCTCTCCAATATATTGCTATTGTTTATTACATGTAAAAAAGTTGAGAATCTTTTCTCAACTTTTTTCTTTACACATATTGATAAAGTACTGGTGCAAGCCAACATCATCTGTTAACTCAGGATGAAAAGAGGTCACCAGCATATTTTTTTCTTGGGCTGCAACGATTTGGTCATCAACTGTTGCTAGGATTTCCACATCATCTCCAAGACTACTGATAATCGGACCGCGAATAAAGGTCATGGGAATCTTACCAACTCCCTTACATTCGGCCTCAGTATAGAAACTTCCCAGTTGGCGGCCATAGGCATTACGCTCAACCACTATATCCATAGTTCCTAAATGACTCTCTTCCTGAGAAGTGATTTCCTTAGCCATCAAAATCAAGCCCGCACATGTCCCAAAAACTGGAAGTCCAGATAAAATAGCTTCTTGGATTGGAACCAGCATCTGCTGGTCACGCAAGAGTTTGCCCATTGTCGTAGACTCACCTCCAGGTAATATCAAACCGGACAAGTCACTATGATGCTGTTGAAAATCATCTAAATTTCTGATTTCAACACTAACAACACCTAAGTTTTCTAACACTTTTGCATGTTCTTCAAAAGCACCTTGCAAGGCTAATATTCCGATTTTCATCTATTTTCCTCGCTCAGCCATGAGAATTTGGATTTCATTCTCATTGATACCAACCATGGCTTCCCCAAGATCTTCTGAAATTTGTGCCAGAATTTGAGGATTTTGATAGTTGGTTACGGCTTTGACAATGGCACTTGCTCGTTTAACAGGGTCGCCTGACTTGAAAATACCTGAACCGACAAATACACCTTCTGCCCCCAGTTGCATCATCAAGGCCGCATCTGCTGGCGTTGCAACGCCTCCAGCTGCAAAGTTTACAACTGGCAATTTTCCATGTTCATGGACATACTGAACCAATTCAACAGGGACTTGCAAGTCCTTGGCAGCAACATAGAGCTCATCCTCACGTAGGTTTTGAATACGGCGAATTTCCTGATTCATCATGCGCATATGACGAACGGCTTGAACAATGTCTCCTGTACCCGGTTCTCCTTTGGTACGAATCATGGATGCTCCTTCAGCGATACGACGTAAGGCTTCTCCTAAGTCCTTAGCCCCACAGACAAAAGGAACTTGGAATTCTTTCTTATCCACATGGAAACGGTCGTCAGCTGGAGACAGCACTTCACTCTCATCGATATAGTCGATCTCAATAGCCTCTAAAATCTGAGCTTCTACAAAATGTCCAATTCTAACCTTGGCCATAACTGGAATGCTCACCGCTTCTTGGATTTCCTTAATCATCTTTGGATCACTCATACGGGAAACCCCACCAGCTGCACGAATATCAGCTGGAATCCGCTCCAAGGCCATAACAGCTGCCGCACCAGCAGCCTCTGCGATACGAGCCTGTTCAGGGTTCTGAACGTCCATGATAACACCGCCCTTGAGCATCTGTGCCAAGTTTTTATTTAGTTCATAACGATTTTCAGTCATTTCTTTATCCTCATCATTTGTATTGGTAGCTACCATTTTATTTTATGTCAGATTAGAATGAAGTACAAGATAGAAAAACAAAAACTGTCTGGGTACAGAAGTATAAAAAACTATCTGACCTTCAGTTAAGGCCAGATAGTTCATCAATTTTTATTTTTCAGCTGTAAGAGCAGCCATTGTGATGTAGTTGTATGGTTTGTTAAAGTGTGGCAAGAAGAATAGGTCTGTCAAAGCCAACTTGTCAATTGTCACATGCTCTTGGATAGCAAGTGAGAACATGTGGATTCCCATACTGATAGCTGAATCACGTGATACCATTTGAGCGCCAAGAATTTCGCGGCTGTCTTTGTCAAAAACAATCTTGATGGCAACTTCATGGTTGTCATGCTTCATAAATTCTGGTTTTTGAAGGTCGTTAAAGCCTGTTTCAGTTGCGTTGTAACCAGCAGCTTTAGCTTTTTCAAGAGTCAAACCAGTTGAAACCATGTGAAGACCATAGATAGAAATACCATTTGATCCTTGAACACCGATTCCTTCAAGTTCATGTCCACAAGCGTTGTACGCACCTACGATACCGGTACGAACAGCGTTTGAAGCAAGCGCGATGTAGCTAGTGTCTTTACGAGCGTTGTCATAAACAGTCGCACAGTCACCTACTGCATAAACACCTGGAATTGATGTTTCTTGTTTCTTGTCTACAAGGAAGGCACCGTTGCGGAAGAGTTCAATCTTACCATCAGCAAGAGCTGTGTTTGGACGGAATCCAACTGCAAGAACAACCATATCTACATCAAATGTTTCTTTGTCTGTTACCAAGCGTTCAACTTTTCCATCCCCTTGGATAGCTTTTACTGTTTGACCAAGAGCCAAGCGGATATTGTGGTCTTCCAAGTTCTTCGCCATCATTTGAGTGAAGTCTTTGTCATAGTAGCCGTTCAAGACAGTGTCTACGATATCGACAAGGACAACTTCTTTTCCAAGACGTTCGAAAGCTTCAGCAAGCTCAACACCAATGTAACCACCACCAACTACAGCGATACGTTCAAGGTGTTTGCTCTTATCAGCAAGTTTGTTGATAACTTCTTCAGCATTTTGGTATAACTTAACAAATTGTACGTTTTCAAGAGTTGCTTTGAACTCACGGTTACCTTTAACAATTTCAACACCTTCAATTGGAGGCAAAATTGGTGTAGAACCAGTAGCAAAGATCAACTTATCGTATGATTCTTTGTGTTCTTTTCCTTCAACTTCTGCAGTAACAACTTTGTTATCGTAGTCGATTGAAAGTACAGGTGAGTTCATGTAAATTTTCGCACCTTTAGCTTCAAGCGTTTCTTTATCAGAGTAGAACAAGCCTTCAGGACCGTCGATTTGCTCACCGATCCAAAGAGCCATTCCACATCCAAGGAATGAAATATTTGAGTTTTGGTCAAATACAACGATCTCGTTTTCGTTTCCAAAGTTGTCCAACATAGTGTTGATACATGCAGTTCCAGCGTGGTTAGCACCAACTACAACGATTTTACTCATAGAAAATTTCCTACCTTTAATTTAAAATTTACCTTTCTAGTATAACATTTACTGTTAGCGTTTACAAGGCATTTGCTTAGAATTCTCTTATTTTAAGCAATTTTAAGTTTTATTATATTATTTTTTTTGAGTTTCTATCTTTTTTTTATATTTTTTGAGCATATTTCTTGACTTTTTGTTAAAATTTATTTGTGAAAACGCTGACTTTATGTTATGCTAGAAACATGGAAATAAAATGTAAGGGGTTCAATTCTCGTAAATTTAACCTCCTTGAACTATTTCCTCTGAAGAAGAAAGGAGTTGGTAGCTTGCCTCTTCGTTCACGTTCTGAACGACTCATGGGAACAACTATCACTATTTCATTAGTAGATGAACAGGCCGATTGCCTGCTTCAAGGAGCCTTTGATTTACTCAGAGAGCTCGAGTACCGCTTCAACGCCAACAGTCAAGAATCCGAATTGATGGAGATCAATCACCAGGCTGGAATTGCTCCGGTCAAGGTCCATCCTGACTTATTTGAACTGATTGCTCTTGGGTTAGAACATAGTCTAGCTCCATCTAGCTATCTCAATATCAGTATTGGCCCCTTGATTCAAACCTGGCGAATCGGTTTTTCAGATGCCCGACTCCCCGAGCTAAACGAAATCGAAGCTGTCTTGCCTCTAGTTGACCCGCATTTTATCAAGTTAGATCCCGCTAACTCTACTGTCTATTTAGAGAAAAAGGGAATGAAGCTTGATTTAGGTTGTTTAGCTAAAGGCTATAGTGCAGATAAGGTTGCTCAGTATTTAAAAGCACACGGAGTCACTTCTGCCTTGATCAATCTCGGAGGAAATATCCTCACCATCGGGAACAATCAAGCCAAAGAAGGGAAATCCTGGCAAATCGGTATTCAAGATCCGCGAAATCCTCGTGGCAATCATCTCCTAACCATTCCTGTTTCTAACAAATCCGTCGTCACTTCTGGTATCTATGAACGCCACCTGATAATAGATGGAAAAGACTATCACCATATTTTTGATAGCGAGACAGGATTCCCTGTCGAAACAGACCTCGCTAGCCTAACGATTATCTCAGATAAATCCGTTGATGGTGAGATTTGGACAACCCGCCTTTTCGGAGAACGTAGCGCTTCTATCCTCTGGCAAGTCGAAAGTTTAGATGGTATCGAAGCCATCCTCATCGACAAAGAGGGGAACCTTACATGTTCTTCAGGTCTTTAAATTTGTATTATGTAAAAAGAGAAAGGAAATCTCATGCTAAAACTTATTGCCATTGTTGGAACGAACTCTAAACGTTCTACAAACCGCCAATTGCTCCAATACATGCAAAAACACTTCGCCGACAAGGCTGAGATTGAACTCGTTGAAATCAAGGATATCCCTGTTTTCAACAAACCAGCAGATAAGCAACTTCCAGCTGAAATTCTTGAAATTGCAGCTAAAATTGAAGAAGCTGATGGTGTGATTATCGGTACTCCTGAGTACGACCACTCTATCCCTGCAGTTTTGATGAGCGCTCTTGCTTGGCTATCTTACGGTATCTACCCACTTTTGAACAAACCAATCATGATCACTGGTGCTTCCTACGGTACACTTGGTTCATCTCGTGCCCAATTGCAACTTCGTCAAATCTTGAACGCTCCTGAAATCAAGGCAAATGTTCTACCAGATGAATTCTTGCTTTCACACTCTCTTCAAGCATTTAACCCAAGTGGCGACTTGGTTGACCTTGACGTCATCAAGAAATTGGATGCCATCTTTGATGACTTCCGTATCTTCGTGAAGATTACTGAAAAATTGCGCAATGCACAAGAATTGCTTCGCAAAGATGCAGAAGAATTTGACTGGGAAAATTTGTAAGATAGGAGACCGAAAGAATGAAATTTGTTGGACTTGTTGGATCAAACTACGATCAATCATATAACCGCAAACTCTTGGAATTTATTCGTCGCAATTTCAAATTCAAATTTGAATTAGAAGTTCTTGAAATCGACGAAGTTCCAATGTTTAACCAAGACGAAAAATGGGACGAAAGTTTCCAATTGCGCTTCTTGTATAACAAGATTACACGGGCTGATGGTGTCATTATCGCCACTCCTGAGCACAACCACACTATCTCAGCTTCTCTCAAATCTGTACTTGAATGGCTTTCATACGAAGTTCATCCATTTGAAAACAAGCCTGTTATGATTGTGGGTGCATCATACTATGACCAAGGAACATCACGTGCCCAAGTTCACCTTCGTAAAATCCTTGACGCTCCAGGTGTTAATGCCTATACGCTTCCAGGTAACGAATTCCTTCTTGGTAAAGCTAAGGAAGCTTTTGATAACAACGGAAATATCACCAACGAAGGTACTGTTAAATTCCTTGAAACTTGCTTAGATAACTTTGTAAAATACGTAGGAGTCGTTTCGAAATTGAAAAAACCAAAACCAATCGAACCAGAAGACTTGGATTGTGGAAAACCAATTGCTACAACCATTACAGAAGTTGATCCTGACGATCCAGAATGGGTAGAAAAAGTTGCAGCAATCACTGGAGCTGTTTCTGGTGATACCTATGTCAAATTGGACCACGGTATCCTGACAGTTAACCAAATCGATATGTTCTTGAAAGCTATGCCATTTGAATTGACATACGCTGACGACAACAACCAATTCCTCTACTACAACAACGCTCACCAAGATCCAGATACCATGTTTGCTAAACGTGTACCACCTCAATCAGGTAGCCGTATGTCGACTGTTCATGGATCTCTTCCACCAGCACGCATGAAGAATGTAGAGTGGGTTATCGGAACACTTCGCAACGGAAACCAAGAATACGTCCGCACGATCGTTCCAGGTTCTCCTGCAGGTGTCATCAACACCCACAACTACCAAGCAATGTACTATCCTGATGGATCATACGCTGGTATCAATGAAATTGTCTTTAACTTCCAACCATGGCTTGACTGGTACCTAAAAGAGACTGGTCAACGTTTGGTGGGTGGTAGCGGACCATTTGCTCCTGCAGCTGGAGGTCATGGAGACGCCGATGCTACTTCTGGCGCTTCTGATTCAGGTGATGCTGGAGGCCACGGTGGTGACGCAGACGCTACTTCTGGTGCAAGCAACTAAGAAACCAAAAAGGAGCCAAATGGCTCCTTTTTTTATTACAACAGAAAAGGGGCTAGTAAATCATCTACAAGCCCCTTTCATTTTATGAGTTAGGATCATCTAAACTACGACCATGCAAACCTTTTTCACGTTGTACTTGGCGTAGTTTTTCTGGTGTGACATCATTTCCTTCCTCATCCACAATTTTGATTCCCTCGACGTGGTGACGAACAGAACGACGATAGCCTTCGATATACTCCTCACGAAGTTTGGCTTGTTCCACTTTTTCAGCAGAAGTTAAGCCTTCTGTTTTTTTCTTTTTAGCAAGCTCGTTAATACGATCAATTTTTTTAGGATCCATGTTTCTCTCCTTTACGATAAGATTTAATCCGTTTAACAGATTTTATTTGGTATTGATTTGGTTAAAGCGTGCAAGCTTAGCTGCTTTCTTGGTTAATTGCGACAAGATGGCCAATCGATTTTGACGAATATCTTGATCATCGGTCATTACCATAGTATTCTCAAAGAAAGCATCAATAACTGGGCTAAGCGCAAAGAGTTGTTCTAATTGCTGACTTGCAGTCCCTGACAAAACGAGTGATTCTACGGCTTCTGCCAAGGCTTTCTCTTCTTCATTCTCAAAGAGGGCAGGATCAAACGCATCAGAGCCTTCTGCCTTCTCAGCCAAATTGAAAGCACGTGAGAGAGATTCAACAGACGATTTGAAATCTTCTTTCTTGCTTGCTTCTACGAGAGCACTTGCCGCTTCTAGCATATCTGCCACAACAAAGTTCGAACTTGCAAGGACCGCTTCCTTAACATCTTTTGGAGTAGAACCCATCATCTTATCGACACGAGCCTTAATAAAGTCCATGACCTCTGCTTTATTTTCATAAGTCAAGCTGTCAAATTTCAAACTGTAAAGGCTATCGATCAGCTCATCCATAGCAATGTGCCAACCAAAAGCATCCAAGATACGAACAACACCTTGCGTCGCACGACGAAGGGCATAAGGGTCATTAGAACCTGATGGAATCAAGCCTACTGAGAAGAAACTCAAAATCGTATCCAATTTGTCTGCAATGGCTAGAATGGCCCCCACCTTGCTCTCTGGAAGTTCGCCTTCAGCAGCTGTCGGCATGTAGTGTTCACGAATGGCTGCTGCAACTGCTGGAGTTTCACCAGAAAGAAGGGCATATTTCTCACCCATAATTCCTTGAAGTTCATCAAACTCACCAACCATCCCTGTCAACAAGTCAAATTTGTAAATGGCTGCTGCACGAGCAAGGTCAACCGTTTCATCCACTGACAAACCAGCTTTTTCCGCCAAGAGAATGGCAATCTGCCCCGTACGAATCATGTGTTCACGAAGGGAACCAATCTTTTCGTGGAAGGTGACGTTGTTTAATTTTTCAACAAGGTCAGAAATAACCAATTTTTGGTCTTCACGCCAGAAGAATTCTCCGTCTTCCAAGCGGGCTACCAAGACTTTTTCATTTCCTTTGATAACATTTTCCAAATACTCTGCATTTCCGTTACGAACAGAAATAAAGGTTGGCAAGAGTTTACCGTCTTGATTACGAACAACAAAGTAGCGTTGGTGTTCCTTCATCGAAGTCACCAAAACTTCTTCTGGAACTTCAAGGTATTTAGCATCAAAACTTCCCATAAAGGCAGTTGGGTATTCAACCAAGTTCAAGACTTCATTGAGCAAGTCAGCATCAATTTCGATACGTACACCATGTTTTGCCTCGATTTCTTTGATTTGGTCAACAATCATTTGCTCACGTTCACGTGGATCCGCGATTACAAACTGCTTACGAAGGTCTTCTTCGTAACTCAATGCTGACTGAATCTTAGTTTCTTGTCCCAAGAAACGATGACCACGGCTCACACGATCTCCCTTGATATCAAGGAAATCCAAATCAAACTCTTCTTCATCTAAAAGAACAGTTAAAGTGTGAACAGGGCGGATGTATTCAAAGGTGTTATTAGCCCAGTGCATGCTAACAGGGAAAGTCAAGGACTTCAAGACATCTACAACACCAGGAACAATGGCTTCAACTGGTTTACCCACTTCTTCCTTGGTAACATAGACATATTCTTCACCATTGATTTCGCGGAATTCAATATCTTCAACTGTCAAGCCTTTTCCACGGACAAATCCTTGAGCTGCTTTGGTGAAGTTCCCATCACTATCCAAGGCAATTTTTTTCGCTGGACCCTTAAAATCTTCTGTCAAATCGGACTGTTTGTCTGCAAGACCAGTCACACGAACAGCCAAACGACGTGGTGTTGAGAAAGTTTGAATGGCTTCAAAGGAAAGACGATTTTCTTTGAGGAAGGCTGCCATTTTTTCACCTAGTTGTCTTTCGCTTGGAGTTACTACGTAGGCTGGTAACTCTTCAAGACCGAGTTCTACTAATAAGTTTTTTGTCATGTTTTTTCTCCGAAAAGTATCTTTTTATTTTCCAGTTTGCCTTATGTGATTGGCACGCAAGCAACCAACTTCGTTGTTTCATTGCTAAAATTGGAGTCGAAAGTCTCCAATTTTGCCTAGTATCCTTAGCTTCACTAAGGATACCTTCATCACTGCGGCAACTGGATCAGGGCTCACTCCGTTCGCCCATTTTCGTAATTTGTCACTCTCTTTATTCTGCGTCTTCTGCTAGGAGTTTAGCTCGTGTTGCTTCATCCAAAAGTGGGTAGCCTAGGCGTTTACGTTCTGCGACAAAGGTTTTGGCTACGACACGGGCCAAGTTACGGATACGAGCGATATAGCCCGCGCGCTCAGTTACAGATACGGCCCCACGCGCGTCCAGCAGGTTAAAGGTATGTGAACATTTGAGAACATAGTCATAGGCAGGGTGAACCAAGCCCTCTTCCAAGGCACGACCAGCTTCTTTTTCAAACTTATCAAAGTTTTCCAGCAACATTTCTTGATCAGAAATTTCAAATGAATATTTTGAATGCTCATACTCAGGCTGGATGAAGATTTCTCCGTATTTAACACCATCAGCCCACTCGATATCATAGACAGAATCAACTTCTTGAATGTAAGAAGCCAAGCGTTCTAAACCATAGGTAACTTCCGCAGTCACAGGGCCAGTTGCCAATCCACCAACTTGTTGGAAATAAGTGAACTGAGTGATTTCCATCCCATCAAGCCAAACTTCCCAACCAAGACCAGCCGAACCAGTAGATGGGTTTTCCCAGTTGTCCTCAACAAAACGAATATCGTGTTCCAAAGGATTGATACCCAATTTTTCCAAAGACTCAAGGTAAAGTTCCTGGATATTTGATGGAGAAGGCTTCATGACCACTTGGAATTGGTGGTGTTGGTATAGGCGGTTAGGGTTTTCCCCGTAACGACCGTCAGCAGGACGACGTGATGGCTCTACATAAGCCGCATTCCATGGCTCAGGTCCGATAGCGCGAAGGAAAGTGTAAGGACTCATTGTTCCCGCACCTTTTTCATTATCATAAGCCTGCATAAGCATACAACCTTGGTCATTCCAAAATTGTTGCAAAGTAAGGATGATTTCCTGGAAAGTCAATTTTTTAGACATTGTTTACTCCTTTAGTTTTTATATTTCTTTTTCAATTAATTTCTGCTGAACAAACCAATTTAACAAGGGAAGAGTTTTATCTGTGTTTGCCCATAGATGATAAGAATCGAAGACCGCTTGTACACTACCTAGATTTTCTACCAACTTATCTACTGTCAAAAAACTACGCCAGTATTCGTAAAAAATACTTGCATAGTTCTTATCATAAGTAGAGGAACCAAAATCATTCAATGAATGCCAACCATACTTCTTCTGATAAAGTTCTACGAGAGATTGATTACAAATTTTTTCCGCTTGAAATTCCTCTTCTGTCAAGAAATACTTGCGACTAATATATTCAACCATCCCTTCTTCAAACCAGATGTAAGAGTCGTAACCATCAAAATCATCTGAAAAATGCTCCGACCAATGAGCTAACTCATGTCCTACAATCTGTAAGAGGAAATTTTCAGATAAAGAATGATAGTGACTTTCTATTGCTTGAGTTTGCTGAGAACACTCGTAGTCCATCAACTGATACAAATACAGCTCTTTCCAAACAGTTAAATCAGGCATCATAACCATTCGTCTATTATTTGTATAGGCAGGAACAGGAATTTCCCTAATAATCTGTGTAGCAGCATTAAAATCTGACCAAATGATGGCTTGCGGTAAATCGTAGACTGCAAGTTCATTCTTTAAAAAAGATTGATAAGCCTCCAACTTTTCAGTATTTCTTAATACAAAATTACGAAATGCAACTAGTTGGCTATCATCTTTTACAAGATAAAGATTATCCACGACTCTCCTTTCTTTTACACACATAGGCTGAATAAACAAAAGAACCGCATCCGACAATCCTAGGTTGATTTAACCTAGGGGCGTCAGAAACGCGGTTCCACCCTAATTTATTACTTCATTGTTTTTAAAAATACGACAGAAAGCGCCAGTTTCTTATTTTGTCCTACTTGGCTCCCACTATCCCAAGCTCGCTTAAAGAACGCCATAAGACTTTCTTTCCTGTTGAATATTATATCAGAAAGGTACAAAATTTACAATTCTTTTTCTTACTTTCTAAAAATCCATCTCATCCACACGAGGTGCACCAGAAGTCACTGAGATAGTCTTTAGGACCTCTCGCTCTTCTTTGCTGAGTTCAATCCCAAAACAGTCAAGATTGCTTTGGATGCGAGAGGCTGTTACTGACTTAGGTAACGGTAAAAACTCTTCTGCCAAACTCCAAGCCAAGGCGATTTGAGCCACTGATTTCCCATGCTTAGCAGCAATTTCTTGGACTTCTTTCTTATCAAACAACTCTCCTTGCCCAAATGGTCCCCAAGCCTCTAAGAGAATTCCTTTCTCTTTACAGTAGTCAACCACTTCCTCTTGATAAACTCCTGGTGCCAAGCGTACCTGATTGACTGCCGGGATGATTCTTGCTGTCTCAAGCAAGGCTTCCAAATGATGAGGAAGGAAATTACTAACGCCGATAGCACGGATTTTTCCTTCTTGGTAAAGGTCCTCCATAGCTCTCCAGACTTCAGCATTGCGAGTTTTCCATTCGTCATTTTCTCTTAAAGGTTTTGGATTTGGCCAATGGATAAGGTACAAATCTAGATAATCCAATCCCAGTTTTTCCATTGATTCTTCAAATGCTTGGCAAGCTTCATCATAGCTGTGATTAGTATTCCAGAGTTTGGTCGTTACAAAAATTTCTTGTCTTGGAATGCCGCTATCTCGAATAGCACGGCCAACGCTCTCCTCATTTTTATAGATAGCTGCAGTATCGATATGACGATAGCCGGCCTTTAAGGCTTCTAAAACAGCTTGGTAGGCCACCTCTCCATTTTCAGCTTTCCATGTTCCAAATCCTAGTACAGGAATTGAAACTCCATTATTAAGGGTGTAAGATTTCATCGTTTTTCCTTTCTATGTGAAGAAAATCTAAAGAAACAAAATCCTGATTATCAGAACACTTGCCCCTTTAGATTTTAACAATTATTGATCACGATCGTAATAGATCTCGTGAGCTTTTAAGCGAGAATTGAGCAATTCAGGAACGGTCACAAATGTATACCCTTCTCCCTTTAAATACTCAATGACACTTGGTAGGGAATTAACAGAAGGACCATGAATATCATGCATGAGGATGATGGAACCATTGCGAACCTGACGTTGTATCTCTGTCAAAATGGCTGTCTCGTTTTTACTCTTCCAGTCCAAACTATCCACGTCCCACATGATGAAGCTTAAATCAAGGCCGTTTCGAATATCATCAGTGATGGCACCATAAGGTGGGCGCATCAGTTTAGAGCTTGATCCTAAAACTTGAGTTAACAAATCTTCTGTATCCGTGATTTGCTTTTTAGCATCTTCGAGCGAAAGTTGTGAAAGAACGGGATGACTCCAGCTGTGGTTTCCTACAACATGACCTTCTGATTTCATTCGTTTTAGAAGATTTTCATTACCTGCAATGTTTTTACCAAGTACAAAGAAGGTTGCTTTTACACCATATTTAGCTAAAGTATCCAAAGCTTGCGTGGTTGTAGTTGGATTTGGACCATCGTCAAAGGTTAAGGCTACAACCTTTTTGTTTTTCTTAGCAAAGTATGCTTGGTAAAGCTCAGCATCCTTTTCTAATAGATAAGAGGACTCAATGACATCAAAGAAACTAGATATTGGTAAAGCAATTTCCTCAACAGTCTCTCCAGCATTAGCAGGATAAAGGATGATTTGACTATCCTTATAATCAAAGCTCCAAGATGTCAATTCTTGGTCTGTGAAGCTCTTTATAACTTGATCAATTTTTGCCTGGTCAAGTTTCTTATCTTCTAGAGTTGATTTGATTTGACTCAGTAAAAGTTCCTTAGCCTTACTTGCATCTTTGAAGAGTTTGCTGAGGTCAAAATCTTTCCCATCTTCAGTCAAGAAAATTTTCCCTAAAGAAGTCTTTTCTTTTTCTTCAACCTTTGATGCAGACAAATCGTAGACTTGCTTACTGATACTACGAGCAACAACTCCCTTTAAGACTGGGTCCAACTGCTCAGTATAATAAAAGACCAAATCCTCTTTATCTTCCAGCTTTTCTTTGATATCCTGGTTGATTTTTTCTCTAACAGACGCAATGACTTCCTCTCCTTGCAGAGGGTAGTAGGCAATCACCTCAGCTTGACCTTTTCGGAAATGGTCCTTCTGACTACCTGAGTTGAATTGCTGGTCCTTTTCGCTTTTTAGCACTTCAATTTTTTGTTCGTAAGATTGCTTTTGTAGTAGCTTATAACCAATAGCACTCCCTAATAGAATCGTAGCAATTCCTAAGATTCCAACAAGGGAAAGCAATATCCTTCTCGTTTTATCGTGAGAAACACGTTTCGCTCTATTTTTTTTCATATTTCCATCATATCAAATCGAGGCTATTATTTCAATGATAAACAGGGATTCTGTCTTTTTTAAAAAAGTTTCATAAAATCCTGTGATGAAAAGTAACAAAACAATTCATAAGAAAGAATCTTATGAATTTAGTAGAACTTATGATTTTTTTATACAACCAAAGAATTGTAAAGCTATCGATTTCGTCGTTCAACTTTTCACAT
>URCN01000014.1:0-25522 GCA_900546335.1 uncultured Streptococcus sp. | reverse complement strand
AGATAAGGGGTTCACAAAGGATAACTCCCCTATAGCCTGCCCAAGGGATAATCAAAACTACAAAAACAATTTTCCCGATTAGTTCTATAAAGCTGGAAACTAGAGGAAGGACTTTCTGCCCCAATCCCTGCAAGCAATTCCGATAAATCAGCAAAAGGCTCAAAATCGGATAAAAGACTGAACTGATTTGCAGGTAAAGACTACCATTTTCTACCAAGTATCCATCCGTCGAACTGGCCAAGAAGGAAACCAAGGTCGGACTAGCAAAAAAGAGGAAAATACAAATAAAACCTGCCCAGAACATGCTCAAACGACTCCCAACACCAAGGCCTTGAACTATGCGGTCTGGTCGCTTGGCCCCGAGATTTTGAGAGGCAAAGGTCGTCATAGCAGAAGAAATAGCCGTCATCGGAAGCAGAGCAAAAGCCATAATGCGTCTAGCTGCTGTTTGAGCACTAATAATCACAGCTCCAAAAGTATTGACAGAAGACTGTAAAATCACACTACCGATAGACACAATGGAACTCATCAAACCCATAGCCAAACCTTGCTCCAAGAGATCCGCATACAAGGCCTTGTTCCATTTAAAATGCTTGAGTTGAGGAAGTAGTTCTGGAACACTCTTACGGATATAGTAAAAACAGAGAACCGCTGACAATCCTTGCGAAATAATGGTAGCAAGTCCCGCAGATTGAACACCCAGTTGCAGTTGCGTAATAAAATAGAGATCGAGAATCACATTGACCAGAGCAGAGAAAATCAGAAAACCAAGCGCAGCCAGACTGTCACCAATAGACCGCAACAAGCCAGCAAAGAGATTATAGGCAAAACTAACTCCGACACAGGTCACAATCATGGAAATATATTGATAGGACTGGGGAAGTATTTCTGCAGGGGTATCTAAATATTGCAAGAGTGGATACAGGCCGACAAAGCCCATCAACATAACAAAAACACTGAGAAACCCTCCTAAAATCCAGGTTGTAGCAACCGCTTCCTTGATTTTGGTGAAATTACGAGCCCCATAATAGCGGGCAATGACGATCCCCATGCCATTTCCAACACCAAGCGTAAAGCCTATAATCAAGTCAAAAATGGCTGTAGTAGCTCCTACTGCAGCCAAGGATTCTTGGCCAAGAAATCGCCCAACAATCAAGACATCAGCTGTATTATAAAGCTGTTGGAAAATATTTGACAGCAAGATTGGAAAGGCAAAGCTTAACAGCGCAGGAAGAATAGGACCATGTATCAAGTCCACGGATCGTTTCTTATTCATAAAGCTATTATATCAGCTTTCTAAAGGAGCGACAAGGCTCTGTTACTAAGTTTGCAATCAATTGCTTACAGAGAGACAATTTGCTATAATCAAGAAAAGGAGGTCACTTATGAGTTTGACCAGTCAATTAATTACCGATGTATTTCCCGATCTGGATAAGGTTGAGAAGCTAAACAAGGAAGCATTCCCTGAGGAAGAACGAGTTCCTCTGTCAGAATTTTTACGCTATCAAGACCGAGAAGACGCTCACTTTTTTGCCTTTTATAACCAAGAAGAGTTTGTCGGCTTTGCTTTTGCCATCTCCAATCCAAAGGCCTTCTATATCAGTTTTTTTGCCATCATGCCCCACTTGAGAAGCCACGGATATGGAAAAGAAATCATCGAAAAGCTGACTGATTTTTACCAGCGAACCATGTTACTAGAAGTCGAGCGATTGGACGAAGAATGCGATAACTTGGAGCAGAGAAAGGCCCGCATGGATTTCTATCGCCAAAATGGTTTCAAAACAGCCAACGCTTTTCTAGAGTACGATGGTTTGAGTTTTGAAATTCTCTACCGTGGCGACTATTTTGACGAAGAGGCCTATCGCGACATCTTCCAAAAGTTACAAAATGAACATTATTTTGACTTTCATATAGAGTATCGTCGTTTTAGTGACCATTAAACAGGACTTATCCATCTAGTGAAGAACCTCTCTTTTTCGATAGAAGCTACATATAAAAATGCATGTAATCTACGATTACATGCATTTTTTATTTTCAACTGATCAGAATAAACTTTTATTCTCTATGGCTTAAGCTTCTGCATTGCCTTCTGGAAGAAGGAAGTAGAGAACAGCATAAGCTAAGATTCCAGAACCACCAAGTAGGGTGAAGATGATCCAAAGTGCACGAACAAGTGTGTGGTCCATGTTAAAGTAGTCACCGATACCTGCACAAACACCAGCAATCTTTTTGTCTTGTACGTTACGAACAAGGCGTTTTTCCATTATAGTAGTCTCCTTTTTATAGAATGTTTTAATTTTATCATCAAATTAAAAAAATTGCAACAGTTTTTTTAATTTTTTTGATTAAATCCGCTTTTATTTTTAATCTTCAATTTCGATTTCAAGTCCGTCGCCTAGGTCAAGCGTTACTTCTTGGTTAGGTGCTAAATCTTCTGCGACAGAGGTAGGAGTTGTCCCTTCTTCATCTTCAATCAAGCCATATTGAACACGAACTTGATGATCAATAGCATCAAAAATCTCTGGGTGATCCGCCAAGTATTTCTTAGCATTTTCAGATCCTTGTCCAATTTTTTCACCCTTGTAAGAGTACCATGCTCCCGCTTTTTGGATGATATCGAGATCACTTGCGATCTTCAAGAGCTCACCAGTCTTAGAAATCCCTTCTCCGTACATGATTTCAACAAAGGCTTCCTTAAATGGTGGAGCTACCTTGTTTTTCACGACCTTGATCTTGGTTTCCTTACCGACATTGGTATCTTTTTGGTCACCAGTTCCCTTGATTTGTGTGCTTCCACGAACATCCAAACGGACTGAAGCGTAGAATTTCAGAGCACGTCCACCAGGAGTTGTTTCTGGATTTCCAAACATGACACCAACTTTTTCACGCAATTGGTTGATAAAGATGGCAATCGTTTTGGTCTTATTGATAGAAGCTCCAAGTTTACGCATGGCTTGACTCATCATACGAGCCTGCAAACCAACGTGGCTGTCTCCAATGTCCCCATCGATTTCTGCACGAGGTACAAGGGCTGCAACCGAGTCGATAACGACGAGGTCAACGGCACCTGAGTCAATCAATTTCCCTGCAATTTCAAGACCTTGCTCACCTGAGTCTGGTTGTGACAAGAGCAATTCGTCAATATTCACACCAAGGGCTGCAGCATAGGCTGGATCAAGGGCATGTTCCGCATCGATAAAGGCAGCGATACCGCCTTCTTTTTGAGCTTGCGCAACAGCGTGAAGGGCAACTGTTGTTTTACCAGATGATTCTGGTCCGTAGATTTCGATGATACGTCCTTTAGGATAACCACCTGAACCAAGAGCAATGTCAAGAGCCAATGAACCTGAACTCATCACTTGAACTTTTTGCTCCGCGCGCTCACCCAAGCGCATGATTGAGCCTTTACCGAAATCTTTCTCAATCAATTTAAGAGCATCGTTCAAGGCTTTTTCACGATCAGCTCCAAATTTTTTTCCGATTTCATCTAATTTTTTTGTTGGTTTTTTCGCCATTTTGTTCTCCTATATTCTACTGGTCCTTAGACCTATCTTTTATTATACCAAAATTTAGTCACTTAATAAAGCCTTGCGAACTAGGTTAAAGGCATGCATAACCGCAATATGACGAACATCTGCACGGCTCCGTCCTGCGATATTAGCCTTGATAACCTCTGTTCCTTTTGCATGCGCCAAGCCGATAAAGACGGTTCCAGCTGGATGCCCCTCTAGGCTATCTGGTCCTGCCACACCCGTCAAACTAACTCCGTAGTCAGACTGAGTCTTGAGACGTGCCTGCTCTGCCATTTTTCGAGCGGTAAACTCAGAAACGACCCCGTGTTCTTTCAGCTCTTGCTCGGAAATATCCAGCATCTTGGACTTTTCCTCTAGGCTGTAGGTGACAAATCCTCCATTAAAGATAGCTGACACACCTGAAAAGTCGGCTAATGTCGCTTGAAAGAGACCTGCCGTTAAGCTCTCTGCTGCAGTAATGCTTTTCTGTCTTTTCTTAAGTTCTTCTACAACGACACTTGCGAGGCTGGTTTCTTCCCCATATCCATAACAGATGTCTCGTAAAGAAATTCCCTCGAAAGTTTGACAATCCAAGATTTGATTTTCTAGGATATCCAGTGCTTGATCAGCCTTTTCTTGACTAACTGCTTTTGTAGACAAGCGCAAGGTCACTTCTCCTGTTTTGGCATACGGCGCCAAAGTCGGATCGGTTTGATGGTCAATCAAATCCGCCAAAATGGTCACCAACTGACTCTCCCCAATTCCAAAGAAACGGAGCACTCGTGAGTATAACTTGGTACCGGTCATTAACTTGGGTAAGAGTTGATTTAAGACCATGGGTTTCAACTCGCTTGGCGGTCCTGGAAGGACCACATAGGTCACGCCATCCACTTCCGACACCCCTCCTACTGCTAAACCTGTCTCATTTGGCAGTGGAGTTGCCCCTTCTATAATTTGGGCTTGGCGCTCATTATTCGGTGTCCGAGCATAGTCAGGTCTATGAGCAAAGAAAATATCCAATTTCTCTTGTGCTTGAGGGTCAAACACTAGATCTTTTCCCAAAAATTTTGCCAGAGTTTGTTTGGTCAAATCATCCTCAGTTGGTCCCAAGCCTCCTGTCAAAATCACAAGATTGCTACGTTGACTCGCAATCTCAAGCAAGGACAAAAGACGAGCTTCATTATCTCCAACAGCTGTTTGGAAGTAGATATCTACCCCGATTTCGGCTAGTTTCTCTGATAAAAACTGAGCATTGGTATTGACAATCTGCCCTGTTAAAATTTCTGTTCCGACAGCAATAATTTCTGCTTTCATGTTTCCTCCTACTTATCTATTCGAATTTTTTTGAAAAAATCGCAGGAAATTTCCCACGATTTGATTCTTTTCTTATTCTGCTTCTTCGTTTGAAGCGTTAGTACTGGTCGAAGGCGCTGTCCGACCAAAAGCTGTTTCGTACAGTACCGCATTGGTTTCCAATTCTGTCACTGGCTCTTTACCTAGTGAACGACGCAAGAGATTTTGCATTTCGAGCATATGTTCTGAAGTGACGATTTGATAAGAAATTCCCTGTAGCTCAGCATCTTCCCCACGCAATTGATGCGTTTCGATATTCTTGAAAGAATCTTGATAGCCAAGCAATTGTGGAATGCTCTTAGCTGATAAGTCCACATTGGTCTGCATGTTATTACTCAAAGCTTTGAGGATACCTTGATAATGGCTCACACTGTTTAGGCTCAAAACCTTCTCAACGATTTTTTGAATGACTTCACGTTGACGTTTTTGACGACCATAGTCTCCTTCTGGGTCTTGGTAACGCATCCGTGAATACACCAGAGCTTCCTCACCATTCAAGGTTTGTTCTCCAACACCGATAGAAATCTTATTAAACTCTTCTTGGTCAGCAATCGAAATTGGGAAACCGAGTGTATTGTTGACGGTGATCCCACCAACTGCATCCACCAATTGTTGAAGCCCTTGCATGTTAACCATCACATAGCGGTCAATATGGATATTCATCATCTTTTGAATAGTAGAAATTGCAAGTTCCGCACCACCATTAGCATAGGCCGCATTGAGTTTGGCTTCCTGAACTTGACCATTTCCAGTCTCAATCTTGGTCAAAATATCCCGTTCCAAACTCATCATTGTGGTTTTCTTTGTTTTGGGATTAACCGTCAGGAGAATCATGGAATCACTATTTCCCGCCCATGGGTCTGTACGTTCCACATTTCCCGTATCTACCCCCATCAAGAGGATAGTCAGAGGCTCCGTCGCTTCGATAACATTGGTTTCTTCCCCGATTTTTTTGTAAGTCTTTTTACTTAGGGTTTCTGTTCCCTGTTGGTAGATGGTATAGCCATAACCCGCTACACCTAAAACTGTTACTGCTAGGAAACCTAGCACCATTCCAATTAATTTTTTAATCATCTCGTTATTTATTTATCAGCTTGCCCATAAGACAAACATCTAAAAATATCCCTTCTGCTAAATAGGCTCCTCGTTCTTGTAAGCCTTCTGTGATAAATCCCATTTTTGAATAGAGGTGGATAGCGGCCTTGTTTCGTTTTTGTACACTGAGTTGCAAACGGCGCAAGACACCACTGGCTTTCGCCCACTCGATGCCTTCTTCTAGAAGTATAGTCGCCAAGCCTTGGTTCCAGAATTTCTTGCGAACTGCTAGAAAAACATCACCGATATGTCGAACTCTTAAATGTTGGTCTGCTGTGATATTTAAGACTCCTGCAATCTCATCATTCAGTAAGGCGAGGAGAGTAATTTGATTCTCTGATGCAGCTTGTTTTTCGATAAAAAGAGCCATTTCAGAAGCTGTCATCATGATACCATTTTCATCCAAGCTGGTAAAATCCGTCTCTTGACCGACACAATCTAAAAATGCAATTAAGGCTGTAGCATCTGAAATCTCTGCCTCACGAATACACAACTCATACTCCATCTTGAAGCTCCTTGATGAGTTGTTCAGCCCGAGAGCCATGAGCCGTAAAATGAAGACAACGACCCTCAGCTTCTTTCAAGATTTCCAATTCCAAGTAAGAATCTGGTAAATCTTCACCCAAAAGATGCCCCCACTCAATAACAGTCACACCACCACCAAAGAGAAACTCATCCAAGTCAATAGAATCAGCATCACCTTCGATACGATAGACATCCAAGTGGTAAAGTGGCAAACGCCCTTCATACTCTCTGACAATGGTATAGGTTGGACTTTTAATCATCTGACGGATATCCAAGCCCTTGGCAAGGCCTTTTGTAAAGGTTGTTTTACCCGCACCCAACTCTCCAGTCAAGATCAGAACATCGTCTTTTTGGAGTAAATGACCTAATCTTTCTCCGAGAGCTAGAAGCTCTTCTTCATTTTTTGTGTGCATGCTACTATTATACCAAAAAGTTTTCTTTTGTGTGAATTTTCTTTATGGACTTACTATAATAATTTTGAAAAATTCTCCTCTACTTAAAAGAATACAACTATTGAAAAAACAAACAGGATATCCCGAATCAGGTGGCCGTAAAAGGAGATTTCCCTTTGAATACATTTTGGAAAAAGGAAACGTGCGCATAGAAAACCAATACTGACATAAAGGAGAATAGAGGAAATCACTAAGGGATTCCTCAAGAAAACCATCGTAGCTAAAACGGAAATGACGACTGTTTTCTTTTTATTTAGGCGATTTTCTATATCGCGAAAAATTTTATCAAAAGGTAAGAAAATCAATAGATCTACTCCTAGCAAGAAAAAGAAGGAGGGTAAAAAGAGGTCAACCAATTCCTGCTGCAATTTGCTAGTGGTCTGGATGCTTTCTGAGAGAACCAGACAGGTTGCCAGAAGATTGACTACTAAAAGGAGGCAATAAACCAGACTCACTTTCTTTTGAACATGTAAAATACTATGTCTAGACTGGTCTGCTGTATGGAAATAATTTATCCCAGCACAGAGAACAGAAATTCCTACTATCAAAATCAAAAAATAAGCATTGGTCTGTTTTAAAGATAAAAAGGATTCTTTCCATAATAGACAACTACTAAAACTAATCTGGATGACTGCAATCAGTAACAATAGGCGAATTGATTTTACCATTTCTTTTCCCTCCCTATATGGGATTATACCTTGTGAGGAGTTTGAAATGATCGTTACCGCCTCAAGTGTTCTTTTTTTGTGCTCAACTGACCAAAAAACAGCTCTGTTGTACACAGAACTGTTCTTTTACCAGTCTAATCCTTAAACCAGAGAGCAATTTCACGTTTTGCAGAAGCTTCAGAATCGGAGCCATGAACTACATTTTGAATGGCTTGATTGTCTCCTGCAGCCTTGGCAAAATCTCCTCGGATAGTTCCTGGCAGAGCTTCTTCTGGACGAGTAGCCCCCATCATGGTCCGCCAAGTTTCAATTACTTTCGGACCTGATAGAATGCCCACCACTACTGGTCCTGAAGTCATAAACTGACGGATAGGAGGATAAAAACTTTTTTCAACCAAGTCTTGATAGTGTTGGTCAATCAAATCTTCTGAAACTGCTGAACGCAACTCTAATTTTTCGATTTTGAAACCTCGTTGCTCCATTCTTTGCAGAATTTCGCCAACCAGCCCTCTTTTCACACCATCTGGCTTAATGATAAAGAATGTTTGTTCCATATGGACACCTCCTTGGCATTTTAGTTCTTCTATTCTACCATACTTTATGAAAAAATGGGAAAATTTTCTGAAATAAAGCAAAGAGAACCCAAAGGTTCTCTTGTTTGCTTTTATTCTACTGTTTCTTCAACTTGGATTTCCACAACTTCCTCTACAGGAGCAAGTTCTGCCTCTTCTTGTTCTGGAGCCAGATATTCTGCTTCATTGACGGCTTGTGGTTCAAGGTTACGGTAACGAGCCATACCAGTACCAGCTGGGATGATCTTACCGATGATAACATTTTCCTTGAGTCCAAGGAGATGGTCTTTCTTACCACGGATGGCCGCATCTGTAAGGACACGAGTTGTTTCCTGGAAGGAAGCCGCTGACAAGAAACTGTTGGTTTCAAGTGAGGCTTTGGTGATCCCCATAAGAACTGGGCGACCAGTCGCTGGAACTCCACCTGCGATAAGAACATCCTTGTTAGCATCTGTAAAGTCGTTGATATCCATGAGGGTACCCATGAGAAGATCTGTGTCACCTGGATCCATGACACGAACTTTACGGATCATTTGACGAACCATTACCTCGATGTGTTTGTCACCGATTTCTACCCCTTGGCTACGGTAAACTTTTTGTACTTCACCGAGAAGGTAAGTTTCAACTGACAAGACATCACGAACAGCAAGGAGACGTTTTGGTTGGATAGAACCTTCTGTAAGAGCTGCACCGCGAGAGACTTGGTCTCCAACTTCAACACGCATACGGGCTGTAAATGGAACCACGTACTCACCTTCGCCAGTTTCACCCTTAACGAAGACTTTCTTAGTACGAGTTGAAGCATCTTCTTCGATAGCTGTAACTTGTCCTTTGACCTCTGTGATGACCGCTTCCCCTTTCGGATTGCGGGCTTCAAAGATTTCTTGGACACGAGGAAGACCCTGAGTGATATCGGTATTTGAGGCAACCCCACCCGTGTGGAAGGTACGCATTGTAAGCTGTGTACCAGGTTCCCCGATAGATTGGGCAGCGATTGTACCAACTGCTTCACCAACTTCAACCGCATCACCAGTCGCCAAGTTGATACCGTAACAGTGACGGCAGACACCATGACGAGTGTTACATGTAAATACGGAACGGATAGTCACTTCTTCCACACCAGCATTGACAATTTCACGCGCCTTGTCTTCTGTAATCAACTCATTTGGACCAATGATCACTGCGCCAGTTTCTGGGTGTTTAACAGTTTTCTTAGTATAACGACCATTGAGACGTTCTTCGAGTGACTCGATCATCTCTTTTCCTTCTGCAATAGAACGGATCAAGAGACCACGGTCTGTTCCACAATCGTCCTCACGGATGATAACGTCTTGGGCAACGTCAACCAAACGACGAGTCAAGTAACCTGAGTCAGCTGTCTTAAGGGCCGTATCGGTCATACCTTTACGAGCTCCGTGAGTTGAGAAGAACATTTCGAGTACTGACAAACCTTCGCGGAAGTTTGAAAGGATTGGCAATTCCATGATACGTCCGTTCGGAGCGGCCATCAGACCACGCATACCGGCAAGCTGTGAGAAGTTTGAGATGTTACCACGAGCTCCAGAGTCCATCATCATAACGATTGGGTTCTTCGGATCTTGGTTAGCAACCAAACGTTTCTCCAATTTTTCACGAGCCGCACGCCATTCAGCTGTAACAGCATTGTAGCGCTCATCGTCTGTGATCATACCACGACGGAATTGTTTGGTGATTTGTTCTACACGTTTGTGTGATTCTTCGATGATTTCAGCCTTGTCTTCAACGACTGGGATATCGGCAATACCCACTGTCAAACCTGCAAGAGTTGAGTGGTGGTATCCGAGGTTCTTCATGCGGTCAAGTAGGGCAGAGGTTTCTGTCGTACGGAAACGTTTGAAGATTTCAGCGATGATATTCCCAAGATTTTTCTTCTTGAATGGAGGGTTGAGTTCAAGATTACTGATTGCTTCCTTGATATCTCCACCAAGCGGCAAGAAGTATTTAGCTGGAACACCTTCTGTTAAGTTAGCATTTGTTGGTTCTTGCAAGTAAGGCAGACCCTCTGGCATGATGTCGTTGAAGAGGATTTTACCAACTGTTGTAAGCAAGACCTTGTGTTTTTGTTCTTCAGTCCAAGGTTTGTTGAGGCTATCTGTCGCGATACCAACACGTGAGTGGAGGTGAACATAACCATTGCGGTAAGCCATAACCGCTTCGTCACGGTCTTTGAAGACCATTCCTTCACCTTCACGACCAGCTTCTTCCATAGTCAAGTAGTAGTTACCCAAAACCATGTCCTGAGATGGAGTAACAACTGGTTTACCATCTTTCGGGTTCAAGATATGCTCAGCAGCCAACATCAAGATACGAGCTTCTGCTTGGGCTTCTTCTGAAAGCGGTACGTGGATGGCCATTTGGTCCCCGTCAAAGTCGGCATTGTAGGCTTCACAGACAAGCGGGTGCAAGCGAAGGGCCTTACCATCAATCAAGACTGGCTCGAAAGCTTGGATACCCAAACGGTGAAGGGTCGGTGCGCGGTTCAAAAGTACTGGGTGTTCTTTGATAACTTCTTCGAGGATATCCCAGATACGTTCATCTCCACGTTCTACCAAGCGTTTAGCTGCTTTAACGTTTTGCACGATATCACGAGCTACGATTTCACGCATCACAAATGGTTTAAAGAGCTCAATCGCCATTTCACGTGGCACACCACATTGGTACATCTTAAGCGTTGGACCAACGGCGATAACGGAACGTCCTGAGAAGTCAACACGTTTACCGAGCAAGTTTTGACGGAAGCGTCCTTGTTTCCCTTTAAGCATGTGGCTCAATGATTTCAATGGACGGCTACCTGGTCCTGTGATCGGACGACCACGACGACCATTGTCAATCAAAGCATCAACCGCTTCTTGAAGCATACGCTTCTCATTTTGAACGATGATACCTGGTGCGTTCAACTCAAGCAAACGAGCCAAACGGTTGTTACGGTTGATAACACGGCGGTAAAGGTCGTTCAAGTCAGATGAGGCAAAACGGCCACCATCCAACTGCAACATTGGACGAAGGTCTGGCGGAATAACTGGAAGGATATTGAGAATCATCCATTCAGGTTTGTTTCCAGACTTGTAAAAGGCATCCAAAACATCCAAACGGCGGATGGCTTTGACACGTTTTTGTCCAGTAGCTGTTTTCAACTCTTCTTTGAGTTCGGCAATTTCTTTTTCAAGATCTACTTGTTTCAAGAGGTCTTGGATAGCTTCGGCACCCATTTTGGCAACGAATGATCCATAACCATACTCACGCAAGCGCTCACGGTATTCGCGCTCTGTCATGATAGACTTGTGCTCAAGCGGTGTATCCTTCGGATCAATTACCACGTAAGCCGCAAAGTAGATAACTTCCTCGAGGGCACGAGGGCTCATATCAAGGGTCAAGCCCATACGACTTGGAATCCCCTTGAAATACCAGATGTGAGATACAGGAGCTTTCAACTCGATGTGCCCCATACGCTCACGACGAACTTTTGTACGCGTTACTTCAACCCCACAGCGGTCACAAACAATCCCTCTGTAACGAATGCGTTTGTACTTACCACAAGCACATTCCCAGTCTTTTGTAGGACCAAAGATGACTTCGTCAAAGAGTCCTTCACGTTCTGGTTTCAAGGTACGGTAATTGATTGTTTCAGGTTTTTTGACTTCTCCATAAGACCATGAACGGACTTTGCTTGGAGAAGCTAGGGTGATTTGCATACTTTTAAAACGATTTACATCAACCACTATTTCTTCCCTTTCTATTCTAAGTGAACTGCTTATTCTTGTTCAGCAGCTTCTTCTGTTGCTTCCGCTTTTGTTGCTTTCTCAGCTTCTTCAGCTTCAAAGGCTGCTTTAGCCTCTTGGGCTGCTTTTTCGCGGGCTTTTTCAAGGTCATCTACGTGGATGACATCTTCGTCCATTCCTTCATCCAAGTCGCGAAGTTCCACTTCTTGGTCATCTTCGTCAAGGACACGCATGTCAAGACCAAGAGATTGCAATTCTTTGACAAGAACTCGGAAGGATTCTGGAACACCTGGTTTTGGAATTGGTTTTCCTTTTGTAATAGCTTCATAAGCTTTCAAACGTCCGTTGATATCGTCAGACTTGTAAGTCAAGATTTCTTGGAGAACATTTGACGCACCGTAGGCTTCAAGAGCCCAAACTTCCATCTCACCAAAGCGTTGTCCACCAAACTGAGCTTTACCTCCAAGTGGTTGTTGGGTAACGGTTGAGTATGGTCCGACTGAACGCGCGTGCAATTTATCATCAACCATGTGGTGGAGTTTGATCATGTACATGACACCAACTGATACACGGTTGTCAAACGGCTCACCTGTACGTCCGTCGTAAAGGATTGTCTTAGCATCGCTATCCATACCTGCTTCTTTAACAGTGTCCCAAAGGTCTTCAGAACTTGCTCCGTCAAAGACTGGTGTTGCGATGTGGATACCAAGAGTACGGGCTGCCATACCAAGGTGGAGTTCCATAACCTGACCGATATTCATACGTGATGGTACCCCAAGTGGGTTCAACATGATGTCGACTGGAGTTCCGTCTGGAAGGTAAGGCATGTCTTCTACAGGAACGATACGAGAGACAACCCCTTTGTTTCCGTGACGTCCGGCCATCTTATCTCCGACCTTGATCTTACGTTTTTGAGCGATGTAGACGCGAACCAGCATGTTAACACCTGATTGCAACTCATCTCCATTTGCACGTGTAAAGATCTTAACATCACGAACGACACCATCGGCACCGTGAGGTACTCGAAGAGAAGTATCACGCACTTCACGAGACTTGTCTCCGAAGATAGCGTGCAAGAGACGTTCTTCAGCTGAAAGGTCTTTTTCACCCTTAGGTGTGACTTTACCTACAAGAATATCGCCTTCTTTAACCTCAGCACCGATACGGATAATGCCCATTTCGTCAAGGTCTTTAAGAGCATCTTCCCCAACGTTTGGAATTTCACGAGTAATTTCTTCAGGTCCAAGCTTTGTATCGCGCGTTTCTGATTCGTATTCTTCGAGGTGGACAGATGTGTAGACATCGTCTTTGACCAAGCGTTCGCTCATGATAACGGCATCCTCGAAGTTGTAACCTTCCCATGTCATGTAGGCAACGATTGGGTTTTGTCCAAGCGCCATTTCCCCTTTTTCCATAGAAGGTCCGTCAGCGATAAAGTCGCCTTTTTCAACGACATCGCCAACTTTAACAAGAGTGCGTTGGTTGTAAGCAGTACCTGAGTTTGAACGACGGAATTTTTGGATGTGGTAAACGTCCAATGAACCATCTTCACGACGTACTTCTACCTTGTCAGCATCTGCGTATGTAACTTTACCATCATACTGAGCAATAACAGCCGCTCCAGAATCATGGGCTGCTTGGTATTCCATACCAGTACCAACGTAAGGTGCTTTTGGATCAATCAATGGCACAGCCTGACGTTGCATGTTGGCACCCATGAGGGCACGGTTGGAGTCATCGTTTTCCAAGAAAGGAATACATGCTGTCGCAACGGCAACTACCTGTTTTGGTGACACATCCATGTAGTCAACCACTTCTGCTGGATACTCTTGGTTGACCCCTTGGTGACGTCCCATGACAACTTTCTCAGCAAAAGTACCGTCTTCGTTGAGACGAGAGTTAGCCTGCGCTACAGTAAATTCATCTTCTTCATCGGCTGTCAACCAAACGATTTCGTTTGTGACTACACCTGTTTCACGGTCAACCTTACGGTACGGTGTTTGAACAAATCCATATTTGTTCAAGTGCCCGTAAGATGACAAGTTATTGATCAAACCGATGTTAGGTCCTTCAGGTGTCTCGATTGGACACATACGACCATAGTGAGTGTAGTGCACGTCACGTACTTCATATCCGGCACGGTCACGTGTCAAACCACCAGGTCCTAAGGCTGACAAACGACGTTTGTGAGACAACTCAGAAAGCGGGTTGTGTTGGTCCATGAACTGTGACAACTGTGATGAACCAAAGAATTCTTTAACCGCAGCTGTTACTGGACGGATGTTGATGATTTGTTGCGGTGTCAAAACTTCATTATCCTGAACAGACATACGTTCACGGACATTACGTTCCATACGAGAAAGGCCAAGACGTACTTGGTTGGCAAGCAATTCACCAACTGCACGGATACGACGGTTTCCAAGGTGGTCGATATCATCCACACGTCCGATACCTTCTGCCAAGTTAAGGAAGTAGCTCATCTCTGCAAGGATATCCGCAGGAGTTACAACACGAACCTTGTCGTCTGGATTGGCATTTCCGATGATGGTTACAACACGGTCTGGGTCCGTTGGGGCAACAACCTTGAATTTTTGAAGGACAACTGGTTCTGTCAAAACAGCTGCATCGTTTGGAATATAAACGATCTTGTTCAAGTCGCCATCCAAATGACTCTCGATACTTTCGATCACGCTACGAGTCATAACGGTACCAGCTTCTACCAAGATTTCACCCGTTTCAGGGTCTACCAATGGCTCCGCAATGGTTTGGTTGAGCAAGCGTGTTTTAACGTTGAGTTTTTTATTGATCTTGTAACGACCAACGGCTGCCAAATCGTAGCGACGTGGGTCGAAGAAACGTGCCACAAGTAAGCTACGTGAGCTTTCAGCAGTCTTAGGCTCACCTGGACGAAGGCGTTCGTAGATTTCTTTCAAGGCTTCGTCTGTACGAGAGTCCATTGGATTCTTGTGGATATCTTTTTCAACAGTATTGCGAACCAATTCGCTGTCACCGAAGATATCAAAGATTTCATCATCACCTGAGAAACCAAGTGCACGAACCAAGGTCGTAAATGGAATCTTACGAGTACGGTCGATACGAGTGTAGGCGATGTCTTTAGAGTCACTTTCCAGTTCCAACCAAGCTCCACGGTTAGGGATAACAGTTGAGCCGTAGCCCACTTTACCGTTCTTGTCTACCTTGTCATTAAAGTAAACACCTGGTGAGCGGACCAACTGTGAAACGATAATACGTTCACCACCATTGATGATGAAAGTACCCATTTCGGTCATGATTGGGAAATCACCAAAGAAGACTTCTTGGGTCTTGATTTCGCCTGTTTCTTTATTGATCAAGCGGAAGGTTACAAAAATTGGTGCTGAGTAGCTAGCATCGTGGATACGTGCTTCTTCGAGCGTGTATTTTGGTTCCTTGATTTCATATCCAACAAATTCCAACTCCATAGTTTCTGTGAAGTTTGAAATTGGCAATACATCTTCAAATACTTCCTTAAGACCGTGATCTAGGAAATCTTTGAATGAATCCGTTTGAATTTCAATCAAATTTGGTAAGTCAAGAACTTCTTTGATTCTTGAAAAACTACGACGGGTACGATGTTTCCCGTATTGAACGTCATGTCCTGCCAAGATGATTCTCCTTTGTAAATAAATTCCAAGCCTTGTCAATCAGGCTTTTCTAATCGTCATATGGTTTTTAAAACCCCTATCACCGTGTCCTTTTGATTAATTTTCAGAATCTTTAAATCTTTGTTACAAGCGCTCAAAAACCTGAAAAAAAGCACAAAAAGAGCAGCTAAATCTGACTTTTTCAGAAGATTTAACTGCTGTGAGCCTTGTCTGGACAATATTTCAGACAAAACCTACGACAAATGATTATTTTCATTATACCCTATTTAGCTAGATTTTTCAAGGTTTTTTTACTATTTTTTAAACAATCTTTTCCTATGTATTATTTTAAAATTTCAAGAGAATGAAGCATTATATTTTCTCTTAAAAATTAGGAAAACGCTTGCGCTAATGTTTGCCTCGTGCTATACTGTTAGGGAACAACTACACAAGGAGAATTGTGTGAAAAAGATCCCATCTCAAACTGAGAAAAAATGATTTATGGTATCCGTTCCTTGAAGAACGAAACTGGCTCTGTCCTTATCGGTGCCAGCATTGTCCTGCTTTCTGCTACAATGCCAACTATTTCGGCTAACGAGAACCTCCCCCAAGCTCAGGAAAAAACTAGTGCTGTGGCTAAGGCTCCTACTGAGACTGAAACGAGTCAAACTCAAAAGGAAACGCCTATTTCTGAACAAAGGAATGCAAACGCTTCCCTTGACACTAAAAAGGAAGACCCAGCAACTGACGCTGTTCTAGCATCTGAAACACCTAAAAAAGAAGCTCCAGCTGTGGAAACTACTACAGCGCCAGAAACACCCAAAACAGAAGATGCTACTACAAGCCAGGCTAACAGCAAGGAAGAGAAAGTAGATAACAGCACTGCAACGCCAACTTCAGATCAAAAACCACAAGCTGACACATCCTCTGAAGAACCCATCGCAGACAACCACTTCCGTATCCATGTAAAAAAACTCCCTGAAGAGAACAAAGATTCTCAAGGTCTTTGGACTTGGGACGATGTTGAAAAACCATCTGAAAACTGGCCCAATGGAGCCAAGTCCTTCAAGGATGCCAAGCAAGATGACTACGGCTATTATCTAGATATCAAACTCAAAAATGAGCAAGCCAAGAAAGTCAGCTTCCTTATCAACAATGCCAAGGGAGATAACCTGACGGGAGACCGTTCTGTAGAGCGCCTCTCTCCAAAAATGAATGAGGCCTGGCTAGATGAAAACTACAAGGTATACAACTACCGCCCTCAACCAGCAGGAACTATTCGTGTCAACTACTACCGCACCGATGGAAACTATGACAAAAAATCTCTCTGGTATTGGGGCGATGTTAAAAACCCAAGCAGTGGAGAATGGCCTGACGGTACGGACTTTACCGCAACTGGAAAATATGGCCGTTACATTGATATCCCACTCAATGAAGCTGCAAGAGAATTTGGATTTTTATTACTAGACGAAAGCAAGAAAGGCGATGATGTGAAAATCAGAAAAGAAGATTATAAATTCACTGATCTAAAAAATCACAGTCAGATTTTCCTCAAAGATGATGACGAAACCATCTACACCAATCCCTACTACGTTCACGATATCCGTATGACTGGTGCCCAACACGTGGCTAAATCTCGTATCGAAAGCAGTTTTTCTACCCTAGTTGGGGCCAAAAAAGACGATATCCTCAAACACTCCAGCATCACTGATTACCAAGGGAATAAAGTAGCTATCACAGACGTGGAAGTGGATGAGGCAGGTAAAAAAGTGACCTACATCGGCGACTTCTCTGACACTCAACACCCGTACACTGTCAGCTACAATTCAGACCGCTTTACCACACGTTCAAGCTGGCGCCTCAAGGATGAGTCCTACAGTTACGATGGGCCACTCGGCGCAACTCTGAAAGAAGACGGCAAGCGTGTTGACCTCACCCTCTGGTCTCCAAGTGCTGATAAGGTTTCCGTTGTTGTCTATGACAAGAAAGACCCTGAAAAGGTAGTTGGAACTGTCGCCCTTGAAAAAGGAGAAAAAGGAACCTGGAAACAAACTCTGGATGCAAACTCTGGTCTCGGTATCAGCAACTACACTGGCTATTACTACCACTACCAGATCGAGCGCCAAGGTAAAACTGTCCTCGTTCTTGACCCTTATGCCAAATCATTAGCGGCTTGGAACAGTGACCTAGCAAAAACAGATGCCGCTCATAAGGTCGCTAAAGCTGCCTTTGTCGATCCAGCGAAGTTAGGTCCGCAAGACTTGACCTATGGAAAGATTCGTAACTTCAAATCACGTGAAGATGCCGTTATCTATGAAGCTCATGTACGTGACTTCACTTCGGATCCTGCGATCGCAAAAGACTTGACCAAGCCATTTGGTACCTTTGAAGCCTTTATCGAAAAACTAGACTATCTCAAAGACTTGGGTGTGACCCACATTCAGCTCCTTCCAGTCTTGTCTTACTACTTTGTCAATGAATTGAAAAACCATGAACGTTTGTCTGCCTACGCTTCAAGCAACAGCAACTACAACTGGGGATATGACCCTCAAAACTACTTCTCCTTGACTGGTATGTACTCAAGCGATCCTAAGGATCCAGAAAAACGTATCGCAGAATTCAAAAACCTCATCAACGAGATCCACAAACGTGGTATGGGAGCTATCCTGGACGTGGTCTACAACCATACTGCAAATGTTGATATTTTTGAAGATATTGAGCCAAACTACTATCACTTTATGGACGCAGACGGAACTCCACGTACTAGCTTCGGTGGCGGTCGTTTGGGAACTACCCACTACATGTCTAAACGTGTCTTGGTAGACTCTATCAAGTATCTGGTTGAAACTTACAAAGTAGATGGTTTCCGCTTTGATATGATGGGTGACCACGATGCGGCTTCTATCGAAGAAGCGTACAAGGCTGCACGTGCCCTCAATCCAAACCTTATCATGCTGGGTGAAGGTTGGAGAACCTATGCTGGTGACGAAAACATGCCTACTAAGCCTGCTGACCAAGATTGGATGAAACATACCGATACTGTCGCTGTCTTTTCAGATGATATCCGTAACAACCTCAAGTCTGGTTATCCAAACGAAGGCCAACCTGCCTTTATCACAGGTGGCAAACGCGATATCAATACCATCTTTAAAAATCTCATTGCCCAACCAACCAACTTTGAGGCTGACAACCCTGGAGATGTTATCCAGTATATCGCAGCCCATGATAACTTGACCCTCTTTGACATTATTGCTCAGTCTATCAAAAAAGACCCAAGCAAGGCTGAAAACTACGCTGAGATCCATCGTCGTTTGCGACTTGGAAACCTCATGGTCTTGACTGCTCAAGGAACTCCGTTTATCCACTCTGGGCAGGAATATGGACGTACCAAACAATTCCTTGATCCAGCCTATAAGACTCCTGTTCCTGAAGATAAGGTTCCAAACAAGTCTCACTTGTTGCGCGACAAGGACGGCAAGCCATTTGTCTATCCTTACTTTATCCATGACTCTTACGACTCTAGTGATGCTGTCAACAAGTTTGATTGGACCAAAGCAACAGATGGCAAAGCATATCCTGAAAATGTCAAGAGTCGTGACTACATGAAAGGTCTGATTGCTCTTCGTCAATCTACGGACGCTTTCCGATTCAAGAGTCTACAAGATATCAAAGAGCGCGTCCAACTCATTACTGTCCCAGGACAAAATGGTGTTGAAAAAGAAGATGTAGTCATCGGCTACCAAATTACTGCTCCAAACGGTGATGTCTACGCTGTCTTTGTCAATGCGGATGATAAGGCTCGTGAATTTACTCTTGGAACTGCCTTTGCTCACTTGAGAAAGGCTGAAGTCCTCGCAGATGAAAATCAAGCCGGACCAGTAGGAATCGCTAAACCTCAAGGTCTCGAATGGACTGAAAAAGGCTTGAAATTGAACGCTCTCACTGCTGTCGTTCTCCGCTTGTCTCAAGGAGGTGCTATTGTCGCTCCAGCTGTGGAAGAAAAACCAGAATTTGATCTTTCTAGCTTGGAAGTTGAACCAGAACAAGGTCAAGCTCAAAACCTAGCAGCCAATCCTGAAACTCAAGAAACTGCTGCAGAGGCTCACTCTCAGAACCTCCTTCCAAACACAGGAACTGAGAGCAAATCCCTCCTTGCCCTTGCTGGATTCAGCATCCTTGCCCTTCTCGGACTTGGATGGTTGATAAAGAACAAGAAAAAGAAATAACACTCAATGAAAATCAAAGGGTAAACTAGGAAGCTAGCCGCAGGCTGCTCAAAACACTGGTTTGAGGTTGTAGATAAGGCGAAGCTGACGAGGTTTAAAGAGATTTTCGAAGAGTATAACCTAGCCCTCCTATAGAGAAAACACCCCATGGTCAGAAAAATCTTCTAGTCATGGGGTGTTGTTTTTATGATACACTTAGCTATCAAATCATATATTCTACACTATAGCTAGCGTCTGATAAGATACGAGCCAGAAACTGCTTGGTTCGTTCTTCTTGTGGACGACTAAAGAAATCGTGGGGATTGTTCTCCTCTACGATACGGCCTCCATCCATGAAAATAACGTGGTTGGCGACATCTCTAGCAAATCCCATCTCATGCGTGACGACCACCATGGTCACACCTTCTCCCGCCAACTGTTTCAGAACATCCAAAACATCTCCAACCAACTCAGGGTCTAGTGCTGATGTTGGTTCATCTAGCAAAATGACCTCGGGTTTGACGGCAATAGCACGCGCAATTCCTATTCGTTGTTGTTGCCCTCCAGATAGTTGTGAAGGGTAGTAGTCTTTGTAGGCCAGTAAACCAACTTTTTCCAAGGCAGATTCTGCACGTTTGAGCGCTTCTTCCTTGGGAACTTTACGAGCGACGATTAGGCCTTCTAGAATATTTTCCAGAGCAGTTTTATTCGCAAAAAGATTGTAGTGCTGGAAAACAAAGGCTGTTTTTTGGCGAATTTCTAGAATGTCTTTCTTGCTCAATTTGGATAAGTCATAGGTTTTTCCTGCCAAGGTCAAACGGCCACTATCAGCTTTTTCTAAGTGGTTGAGACAACGGAGAAAGGTCGTTTTCCCCGAACCTGATGGCCCTAAGATAACGACGACATCCCCTTTGTTGACCTGGAGATTGACATCCTCCAGCACCTGCCTCTCACCAAATGTTTTTGCGATATGTTCTACTTGTAACATCCTGTCCTCCTATACAAAACGCGCACTAGATGCTTTTGCACTTTTTTCTTTTTTCACATAGCCTTTTTCCAGTAGGGAGAAGCCCCACTGAATCAAACCACAGATCAAAATATACTGCAAAAAGATTACAAAATAAGACTCAAAATACTGGTAACCGTAGGACGCTTCTACACGAGCAATAGCGGTGATGTCCTTGATGGTCATGACAAAGACCAGGGAGGTCCCTTTGACGATATTGATCACCAGATTGGCCAAGTTAGGCAAGGCTGAGCGCAAGGCTTGAGGAAAAACAATCCTTAGATAAGCATGAGTCGTAGTCAGTCCAATCGCATGCGCTGCCTCTAGTTGTCCCTTGTCCACCGTCAAGATGGCTGAACGCAAAATCTCCGACAAACTCCCGACTGTCATCAAACTATAAATGATAAAGGCATAATAGAGAGGATCAAGCTTGAAAATATCAAGGTCACTTCCTATGCTTTTGAGAAATTGATTCAGCAGGCTTGGAAACAAACTATAAAAGAAGAGAATCAATAAAATCGGAGGAGTCGCTCGGATAAAGGCCAGATAGACCAGAGAAAAACTCCTCACACCTCGAACCTTGTAAATCTGCCCCAAGGCTAAAAATAGAGCCGGTAAAAAGCTTAAGACCATAGCCACAATCATGATAATCAAGGTGATTGGCACACCCTTCAAGGTCTCCAGAAAGGTCTTTACAATATAGTCTATATCCATTTCTTACCTCCCTTTTGTTTCCAAAGACTTCTCAAGCAAACGACTCAAGCTAGAAATAACCAGGGCAATCCCCCAATAAAGAAGTGCGACTGCCGTATAGGTTTCCAGAGAGTAGTTCCCTAAATTGCGACTGATCAAGAGATTCCCCGCCCCCATAACATCAACAAAACCAATCGTATAGGCCAAGGCAGCATCCCGCATGAGATTGAGAATAGCGGTCGTTATATTGGGAAGAGCAACTTGAAAAGCTTGGGGAAAAATGATTCTCCAAAAAGTCTGACTTGGAGTCAAACCAATACTAAGCCCGGCCTCTGTCTGCCCCTTTGGAATAGCTTGATAGCTCGCCTTGAAAACCTCGGCAACAATAGCCGCAAACAAGAGAATCATCGTCAAGAGAACAAAAATAGTTTTAGACCAGTTGTTGATATCCAAACCAAGCCACCATTTCAGAAATTCTGGCAAGCCATAAAAGACTAGAAAAAGCAAGACAATCGGCGGTGTACAACGTAGGGTAAAGATATAGCCTTTGGAAATCGCTGCAAAACTCTTGTCTTCTCCTACTTGCGCCCAGGCCAAGAGACCTCCAAAAAGGGAACCAAGAAGAGTGGTAAAAAAGAGAATGAACAAGGTCATAGGAAGTGCCTGCCATAAGGTCGGCAAAAACTGAAAGACCTTGGAAAAATCATAAGAAACCATGCAAAACCCTTTCTAGTCTTGGAATTTCTGGTCTAGTCTTTGTCTACATAACTAAAGACATCTTCTTTAAAGTATTGCTGAGATAACTTAGCAAGCGTTCCATCTTCCTTCAACTCTTTGATTGCTTTTTCATATTCTTTAGCGAATTTCTCACCCTTTTCATCACGGTGAATCAAGGGATAAGTTGGAATGCCCTTGTATGGGAACCAGCTGAGTTTATCCGCATATTGGTGGTAAGGGCCATCTTCTGCGGTAACTGCTTTTTCAAAGGACAGTTTGATATCAAAGAAGGCGTCATAACGTCCTTCTAAGACCCAGGCATAGGCATCTGCTACTTTAAAGGATTCTGCTGCTGTTAGCTCAATCGGTGCGTCCTGATGTTTTTCATTGTAGCTGGTGATAACATTCCATTGAGCATTCTGTGGAGAGATGGGAACCAATTTCCCTTTATTCTTAGCAAAGTCATCAATGGTTTTGTATTTCTGTTCATCTTCTTTTCTGACAGTAAATCCGATGATGCTCGCTCCCACTGGTTCAGATGGAATGACAAACTTTTTAGCTCGTTCATCTGTGTACCAAGCTCCCTTGGTTCCGATGTCATACTTGCCTGATTCCAGACCAATCAAGAGGTCATCATCACTGGTACCTGTATATTCAAATTGATAGTTTGCCAACTTCTCATCAACAGCCTTCAAAACAGCTACTTCATAACCATCTGATTCCCCTTTTTCATTGACAAAGTCATAAGGTACGTAGTTTTGTGTATGGGCAACCTTCAAGGTTATGACTTCAGCAGACGAAGCCGTTTCTCCCTCCTTGGCTGGAGCGCCAGCTAAACTTCTCCCGATAATCGTTGCCCCAATTACTGCAACAACTGCTACACCACCGATAATCCATGCTTTTTTACTCATCTTTTTCTCCTTTAGTTTTCAAGCGCTTCTCTCACCCACTGGATACGTTCAACTGCGATATCACTTGGAATGGTACAATCTGCCCCAAGTATCAAGCCCTGTTCCCCAGCTTCTGCAACTAGTTTCTTTGCCTCAGCCTGAATGGCATCCTTGCTACCAGTATACAGCAAGCCTGTCTTGCCATTTTCGAATCCTCCAAGAACCTTACGTCCCTTGAAAATCTCACGACCTTCCTTGAGAGTGATTCCCTCTGGTCCTACAGCCCAGTTAAAGACTTGGGCTGGGTAGTCTGCAAAAAGATGAATATCATTTCGCGCTCCCTCGTAGCCACAGATATGAAGAACAGTGACGCCACCAACAGCACTAGCTGCTTCCAGAACCGTTATCTCGCTAGGTGCAATGACGGCTTGATAATCTGCTGCTGACACTCGTTGATCTTGGATGCTTTGCACGCTGAGGTAGATTCCATCTGCACCAGCCTCTTCGATGATAGCTCGACTGAGACTCGCAATATCCTCTGCAATCACATCCAACACCTTTTTAAGGGCTTCAGGATCTTCCACCAGAAAGTCCGCAATAAGGTCATCGCCACCAGACACTTCCCCAAGCAACCACTTGAGATAGGTCACAGGAGCAAAAATATTGTAAATCGCAACAATATCTTCTGTAAATTCTTGCTTGATTTTCTTAACCAAGTCCACCTGCTCTTTTATCCAAGCATGATCTGGTCCGAGTGGTTGAATGGTTGCCAATTCTTGAAGTGATTTGTCTTTGGCAATCGCTGGATTTGGATAAGCAAAGTAGCCATCACTCATGAGTTTGATAAAGTCTGGCTGAACTTCTCGGATAAAGCGCTTATGGCCCTCAATATTCTTCTCGATAATGACTGGATTTGAGAAACCGTGTAGCCATTCGTCTTCGGATGTGAAATGGTGCCAAAAGCCAACTGGCACACGATCAACCTTTTCACCTTTAAATGCTTTTAAAACCCATTCTTTTTTTTCTGACATTCTTATTCTCCATTTCTTACTTTTTCAACTAATAAACTGCTTGCGATATCATTCGAGCGTAGAAAGGGGAGACTGGACTTGGAAAAATCCTGAACTCCATGACATCTCTCTCCATTTTTGCAGTGCTGATTTTTTACGACGCTTATGGCAACCAAGGCCAGCAAACCGACAACTGCAATGAAGATGCCCCATCTTTTACTTTTCATAGCTCCTCCTTTTAGAGAACAGCTGCCTGCCGAATCCAGTCCAACCTCTCTAAGTCAAAGTCATCTGGAACAGTACAGTCAGCTCCCAGAAGAACGCCTTTACTACCAGCTTCAGCCAGCAACCGCCTTGTTTCATCTTGCAATTCCGCCTTGGAACCTTGATAAAGCAAGCTTTTCTTGCCATTTTCGAATCCACCTAAAACGGCCTTGCCTGGAAACAACTCCTGCCCCTGTGTCAAACTAACATCCTCATGGTGGGTCGCCCAGTTGACCACTTGAGCTGGATAGTCCTTAAAAATCGTCACATCATTGCTCGCACCTTCAAAACCACAGATATGGAGGATATTGGTCCCACCCACCTGATTAGCTGCCTCCAAAATCGCTATATTGCTCGGTTCGATATAGGTTTGGTAGAGTGCTGGTGTGATGCGCTCATCTTGAATTTCCTGGGTGCTGAGATAAATCCCATCAACACCGCCTTGCTGGATGATTTTCTGAGTTAGGATAGCAATATCTCCTGCAATCACGTCTAGAATAGCTCTAAATTGCTCAGGATTTTCAAGCAATAGATCAGCTACTTCCCTATCTCCTCGAGAAGTTTCTGTGCGGAACCAGCGCTTGAGGTAGGAGATTGGTGAAAAGATATTGTAGAAAGAAGCAATCTCTTCGGTAAAGGTCTCTCGAATCGCTTGTACCACTTCCACCTGTTGCTGAATCCATGGGTGTTCCTCACCAATCGACTCAATAGAAGTCAGCTCCCGAATGCTTGCAATCTTAGGATTATAGACATTACTTGGATAAAGGAAAAAACCATCGCTCATAATTTTGACAAAATCAGGGCGAATCCTTTCCACATAGCTGCGATGCCCATCAACACTTTTTTGAAAGATACGTGGATTATTTAATCCCTGCCCCTTTTCTTCGAGTGTTACAAAATGAAACCAAAATCCGACAGGAACTCTTTCCACTTCATCGCCTCGAATCGCTCTAAAGACTAAATCTCTTTTGCTTGCCATACCTCTCTCCTTCCATTTGGATTGAAACCATCTTACCACTCCTTTTCCCCTTTTCCCAATATATATTGACTATCAACTCGATTGGAAATTTTTATATCTATAAAGAAAAAAATCCCTGAAAAGCTTGATGTTACTAGCCTTTCAAAGATTCTCTTTATTTTCATCTATTTTTCAAAAAGGAACTGATATAGATTTTCTAT
>URCN01000013.1:0-25640 GCA_900546335.1 uncultured Streptococcus sp. | reverse complement strand
CCCGCCTCAATGTAGCCATGCCGAAGTCAGTACTAGAAGAAGTTTGCCAACGCATCGTGACCACTTTTGCTACACTTTAAAAATCCAGCCTTCTAGGAGAAAAGTCTTCCTAGAAGGCTATTTTCGTAGGGGAAATTGTGGTATAATGAAAAGATAAGATAAAGGGGTAACTATGGCTAAATTGATTCCGGGGAAGTTGCGCATGGAGGGTGTTACACTCTATGAAACAGGCGACATTGAGATTATCAAGGAAAAAGGGAATCGCCTCTATACTCGTGTGGCGGGAGAAGACTTGCGCTACAGTTTAGAGGATGATCTGGTTTTTTGTGCTTGCGATTTTTTCCAAAAAAGAGGTTACTGTGTTCACCTCGCAGCGCTCGAGCATTATCTGAAGAATGATGAAGAAGGCCAGGTGATTTTACAAGCCTTAGAAAAAGGACATGAAGAGCAAGAAGAGGTCGAAACCAAGGTTAGTTTTGGTGGTAGTTTTTTGGAGCGTATTCAACCTCAGAAGAGAGAGAAAATCTACACTTTGTCGGCACAAGGCCAGGTAGAAGCTGGAACCAATCGCCTCCTTTGGACTCTCCGAATCGGTTTAGTTGATAGTCAAAAATATTATGTCATTCGTGACATCCCTCTCTTTTTGAAGGTCTTGGTCCATCGAAAGCCATATATGATTGGGAAACACTATGAAAATGACTTGTCTTGGGATGCTTTTGATACAGCTAGTCAGGAAGTTCTTACTTTTTTATGTGGCTTGATTGAGGAGGGACTGAGTCAAGACCTCTTTTTCCCCAATCAAGGTCGTCACCTCTTTTTCCCTCTGACTTTTTTTGAGCAGGGAGTGGAGTTGCTGATGAACTTGGAAGATTTTCATTTCGAACATCAGATTACTAGTTATGAAGATCTTCTCTTTCATGATTTAGATCCTGATGCAGAACTGTTCTCTTTTTCCGTGCAGGAGTATCCTGATTATTTTGAGATGGAGATTTCTGAAAGTGAGCGAGTCAACGTATTCTATGGGGGAGCGGTTCTCTTTCGTAAGGGGAATCTTTATCTCTTAAACCCTAAACAAATCAGTCTTTTGAAGGAAATTAATGAACTTCCTCAGGAGGAAAGAGGGAGAAAATGCCTCCAGTTTGACAATAGTGATCGTGACCGTCTGGCAGCCTGTTTGCCTTTGTTTGGACAGCTGGGCACAGTTTCTGCTCCTGAACGCTTGCAAATCAGACCCTTTTCACCAATCTTTTACTTTGATAGGGAGGATGACGGCCACATCCGCTTGAATATTCAGTTTGACTATGGAGATGTTAAGGTAACTAGTCGTCAACAGCTGGAACAATTACCATTTTCAAGCGATGCTGTCTTGGAAAACCAACTATTTCAAGTCTGTTTAGGGGCTGGTTTTGAGGCTGATTTTCAGTCTTGGAGACAGGCTTTGAAGCCAGAGGCAGTTTATTCTTTCTTTCACCATACGATTCCAGCTTTTGAGAAGTTGGGTCAGGTTTTCTTGTCTGATGAGATGAATCAGCTCTACAGCATCCAAGCTCCTCAGGTTCAGATTGAGTCCAAGGGAGGACTGTTGGAGATTCAGTTTGATTTCCAAGGGATTGCCCAAGAAGAGATTGATCAAGCTCTTAAAGCCCTGACCAGCAATCAGGATTTCTATATCAGTTCTTCTGACCAAGTGTACTTTTTTGATGAGGAAACCAAGCAGATTCGTCAAAATTTGCAGGAACTGGGGGTTGAGCTAAAAGATGGTTCTTTTCAGGCGCGAAAATCTCTGGCTTATAGCCTTTCTCAGCTTTTTGAAGGTCGAGACAGGATCTCCTTCTCGGAAGAATTTCAGCATTTAGCTCATGATTTGACCCATCCAGAGGATTTTCCTTTGGGATATATACGGGTGCAGGCGAGTTTGAGAGACTATCAGGAAAAGGGAGTCCGTTGGCTCCAGATGCTTCATCACTATGGCTTTGGTGGCATTCTGGCAGATGATATGGGACTGGGAAAAACATTGCAAACCATCGCTTTTTTGACCAGTCAGGTGACAGAAGACAGTCGGGTCTTGATTTTAGCGCCGTCAGGATTAATCTACAACTGGGCAGATGAATTTAGAAAATTTGCCCCACAGTTGGATTTGGCTGTCGTTCATGGTTTGAAAGCGAATCGAGAAGCAATTCTTTCTGAAAATCACCAGATCTATGTGACTAGCTATGCCACCTTTCGTCAAGACAGCGAGCTTTATCAAGAGATGGATTTTCTCTTCTTAGATGAAGCCCAGGTCATGAAAAATGCTCAGACCAAGATTGCTCAGAGTTTGCGCCAGTTTGTGGTGCCAGCAGTCTTTGCTTTGTCGGGTACGCCCATCGAAAATCATTTAGGAGAGTTGTGGTCTATCTTCCAAATTGTGCTACCGGGGCTCTTACCAAGTAAAAAGGAGTTTATGAAATTACCGGCTGACCGAGTCGCGCAGTTTATCAAGCCTTTCGTCATGAGGCGTAAGAAAGAAGAAGTTCTTACAGAACTGCCTGATCTGATCGAAGTCGTCTATAAAAATGAACTGGAAGACCAACAGAAGGCCATCTATCTCGCCCAGTTGCAACAGATGCGAGACCGCCTAGCGCAAGTGACAGATCAAGAATTCCAAAGAAGTCGGGTAGAAATCTTATCTGGTCTCATGCGATTGCGCCAGATCTGCGATACGCCTGCCCTCTTCATGGACGATTACCAGGGAGCCAGTGGTAAACTCGATAGTCTCCGAGATTTATTGCTACAAGTGGCTGATGGTGGGCATCGGGTCTTGATTTTCTCCCAGTTCAAAGGAATGTTGGAAAAAATCGAGCAAGAACTCCCAGACTTGGGCTTGACCTCCTTCAAAATCACAGGTTCAACTCCTGCTCATGACAGACAAGAGATGACCAAGGCCTTTAATCAGGGAGAAAGAGACGCCTTTCTCATCTCTCTGAAGGCAGGTGGTGTTGGTCTCAATCTAACGGGAGCTGATACGGTTATTTTGGTTGACCTTTGGTGGAATCCCGCTGTCGAAGCCCAGGCTATCGGACGTGCCCATCGTATGGGACAGGAGCAGAAGGTAGAGGTTTATCGCTTAATTACAAAAGGAACCATTGAAGAGAAAATCCAAGAACTTCAAGAACAAAAGAAACATTTGGTTTCCCAAGTTTTAGATGGTACGGAGTCGCGTGCGAGTCTCAGCCTGGCAGAAATTCGTGAAATTTTGGGAATTTCTGAAGCCAGCACTTGAAAAATCAAGACAATACGCTATAATGAAGTGTTGAAAGGAAATACAAAATGAAACAAGATCGATTTCCATTGGTGTCAGATGATGAGATCATGCTGACCAAAATGCCAGTCATGGACTTGTACGATGAGTCAGACTTTATTAGCAATATCAAAGGTGATTACCGCGATAAGAACTATTTGGAATGGTCTCCTATTAATGAAGAAGAAACCGTAGTTTCTCCAGTGGTTAATAAGGAGTCAAAACCAAGTCCAGAACCTAAAAAAGTTGAAAAAACCTATGCTGAATTGGCTCGAGAAGAGGCGCGTGCGGACTTGAAGAAGAAACGTTCAGCCAAGTATTTGACTCAGGATGTTAGTCATACCAGACGACACAATGGTTCCACACTTGTTCGTCAAGGAAACCAACCAACAGCACCATTTCAAAAGGAAAATCCAGGTGAGTTTGCCAAATTTAGCAAAAACTTGAGCCAGTCTCACTATATCTTAGCTGAGGAGGTTGGCCAAGTGGCGAACCCAACTCCGAAAGTCCAAACGGGAAAAGCTAACAAGAACAACTATGATTTTCTAAAGAAGAGTCAAATCTATAATAAAAAGAATAAGCAAACGGAACAGGAACGTCAGGTTGCCCAAGAGTTGAATCTGACAAGAATTACTGAGTAGGGGAGAAAAGCATGTCAAAAACATATCATTTTATTGGAATCAAGGGATCAGGGATGAGTGCCTTGGCCTTGATGTTGCACCAAATGGGACACAAGGTTCAAGGTTCAGACGTTGAAAAATACTACTTTACTCAACGTGGACTAGAGCAGGCAGGGATTGCCATTCTTCCTTTTGATGAAAAGAACCTACAAGGTGATGTGGAGATTATCGCGGGGAATGCCTTCCGTCCAGATAACAACGTTGAAATCGCCTATGCAGATCAAAATGGCATCAGCTACAAACGTTACCACGAATTCCTAGGTAGCTTTATGCGCGACTTTGTCAGCATGGGAGTAGCAGGAGCTCATGGAAAAACTTCAACGACAGGTATGCTGTCACACGTCTTGTCTCACATCACAGACACCAGCTTCTTGATTGGTGATGGGACAGGTCGTGGTTCAGCCAATGCCAAATATTTTGTCTTTGAATCAGACGAATATGAGCGCCATTTCATGCCTTACCACCCAGAATACTCTATCATCACCAACATTGACTTTGACCATCCAGACTACTTTACAAGTCTAGAGGATGTTTTCAATGCCTTTAACGACTATGCCAAACAAATTACCAAAGGTTTGTTTGTATACGGTGAAGATCCTGAGTTGCGTAAGATCACAGCCAATGCGCCAATCTATTACTATGGTTTTGAAGCAGAAGGCAATGACTTTGTAGCTAGCGATCTTCTTCGTTCTACGACTGGTTCGACATTCACCGTTCATTTCCGTGGTCAAGAGTTGGGTCAATTCCACATTCCAACCTTTGGTCGTCACAATATCATGAATGCGACAGCTGTTATAGGTCTTCTTTACACAGCAGGTTTTGATTTGAACTTGGTCCGTGAACACTTGAAAACTTTTGCAGGTGTTAAGCGTCGTTTCACTGAAAAAATCGTCAATGATACAGTGATCATTGATGACTTTGCCCACCATCCAACAGAAATCATTGCAACCTTGGATGCAGCTCGTCAGAAATATCCAAGCAAGGAAATCGTGGCAGTCTTCCAACCGCATACCTTTACAAGAACCATTGCCTTGTTGGACGAATTTGCCCATGCATTGAATCAAGCAGACGCCGTCTACCTAGCGCAAATCTATGGATCAGCTCGTGAAGTGGACCATGGTGATGTCAAGGTAGAAGACCTAGCTAATAAAATCAACAAGAAACATCAGGTTATCACTGTTGAAAATGTTTCTCCACTCCTAGACCATGACAATGCTGTTTACGTCTTTATGGGTGCAGGAGACATCCAAACCTATGAATATTCATTTGAACGTCTCTTGTCTAACTTGACAAGCAACGTCCAATAAGGAAAACAGATGGAAATTCCAATCACTATAAGGCAAGCTACCCTATCAGATTTAGAAGAAATGTTGGCGATTGAAGAAGCCAATCCTTCGTTAGAAGAGGCATTTAGCCGCCAATCCTTAGAAGAGAGTATCCGCAAGACTGCGGGTACCTTTCTTGTAGCTGGGGATGAAAATCAGCTCCTAGGCTATGTTTTAGGAGAAGCTCAGTATCTTCATCCCAAGTGGATAGAAATAAAATCATTGACCATTCTTCCTGACCATTGGGGACAGGGGTTGGGAACTCTTCTTCTTGCGGCCTTGAAACAGGTGACAGTCGAACTAGATTACCAAGGTATTCTTTTACAAAGTCCTGATGAACTACTATCTTATTTTGAAATGAATGGCTTTGTTGAAGAAGAAATGACAGAAAGTCATTATGGCAGTGGTTCTGAATGGTATCTGATTTGGGAAAATCCCTTTTATCAGGAGGAAATATGAAAATCAGACAAGCAAGATTTTCGGATTTGGATCGGATTATAGAGATAGAGCTGGAGAATTTTTCACTGGAGGAAGCCATTCCTCGTTCGGTCTTTGAGGCCCATTTGCAGGAAATTCAGACCAGTTTTCTGGTAGCTGAAAAAGAGGGGAATATTCTTGGTTATATCGAAGGTCCAGTCGTCCCACACCGCCATCTACATGATCAGTCATTTACAGAAGAAATAAAAGACTATAGCCATCAACCTGGAGGTTATATTTCTGTGACTTGCCTATCTATTGCCAAGGAAGCACAAGCTTTGGGGGTAGGGAAAAGACTATTAAGGGCTTTGAAAGAAGTCGCTTTAGAACATGAGCGAGAGGGCATTAATCTGACATGTCATGATTACCTTATCGCCTATTATGAAAAGCACGGCTTTGTTAATGAAGGAATATCCCAGTCAAACTTTGCTGGGGAAACATGGTATGATATGGTCTGGCAGCCTGAAAATCAATAAAACTAGCTAGGGAATGCCCTAGTTGGTTGCTTTTCTACGACTTTTAAGATATAATATTATGGATTGTCAACAAGGAGGTAATGCTTTTGACTGAAAAATCAAGAGAAGAAGAAAAATTAAGCTTTAAAGAGCAGATTCTACGTGATTTAGAAAGAGTAAAAGAACAAGATAGAAGAGAGAAAGAAGTAGAGATTCCAAATCTGACGGCTTCATCATCTCAAGCTAGTTCAGCAACTCCTTCAGATCTTGAACCAGAAACATCAACAGAAGAGTTGATGGCTGATTCCCTGTCTGTTGTCGATAAAATCCTAAAAAATGCACCAAGTGTTCCTCCACTTTCAAGTGCTAGAACTGATGAAACGGATGACCAAGAAGAGAAAGAGATTAGACAGCCAATCATTGACAAGATTGAAGTTGTAGAATCTGAAGAACCTCTAGTAGAGCCGATTCATCTGGCTGAAGAACCTGTAGTGGAACCTGTTCAACCTAAGGTAGAACCAGTTGAGCTTAAACCCGAAGAAAAAGAATTTAACGATACTCCGACTAAGGTTGCCGTAACCTATAAAACAGAAGACAAGAAAGAGGAAATCACCCCAGGAATGCCTGAAAGAGTTGAGCCTGTTTCTACAGAATCTAGCAGTGGATTAGCTGATGCTCCACGTCGTAGTCGTCGTCAAGGTGCAACACCAACTAAGAAAAAGAAAAAATCAAAAGCTAAAGGTTGCCTAGTAACAGTTCTAGTTCTCCTAGTACTCGTTGCAGTTGGTGGTTACTTTGGTTATGGTTACGTTCAAGATTCCTTGAAACCTGTGGATGCGAGCTCTAAAGACTACGTAACGGTTCAAATCCCAGACGGTGCAAATGTTCAAGAAATTGGAAGCACCTTGGAAAAATCTGGTTTGGTTAAACATGGCCTTATCTTTAGTCTTTATGCTAAATATTATAGCCATGCTAACTTGAAGTCAGGTTATTACAACTTGAAGAAGAGTATGAGTACGGATGAGTTGATTCAAGAATTGGAAAAAGGTGGGACTCCTGAAGCTCAGGCACCTGTTCTTGCAAACTTGACAATTCCAGAAGGCTATACATTAGAGCAAATCGCTCAAACAGTAGGACAACTTCAAGGTGAATTTAAAGAACCTCTTACTGCGGATGCTTTCTTGGCAAAAGCTCAAGATGAGACCTTTATCTCACAATTAGTAGCCAAGTATCCAAACCTACTTGGAAGTCTTCCAACAAAAGACAGTGGCGTTCGTTATCGTCTTGAAGGTTACCTTTTCCCAGCTACCTATACGATCAAAGACGGTACAACTGTTGAAAGTTTGATTGATGAGATGGTGGCTGCTATGGATAAGGCTATGTCACCATATTACGCTACGATCAAAGAAAAGAATCTGACAGTTAATGAATTGCTCAGCATTGCTTCTCTTGTCGAAAAAGAAGGTGCTAAGACCGAAGACCGCAAGAAAATCGCAGGTGTCTTCTATAACCGCTTGAATGCTGGTATGCCACTTCAAAGTAATATCGCTATCCTATATGCTCAAGGAAAACTTGGTCAAAAGATTAGTTTAGCAGATGACGCTGGAATTGATACAACGATTGATTCACCATACAATGTTTACACACACCTTGGCCTCATGCCTGGACCGGTTGATAGCCCAAGTTCGGATGCGATTGAAGCAAGTGTAAACCAGACAAAGAGTGAGTACTTGTACTTTGTAGCAAATGTTGAAGATGTTAAAGTATACTTTTCACCAACAAAAGACGAACCTGACCAAACCGTTGCAGAGCATATCAATCGCAAGTTACCTCAAGCAAGTAGTTCAAACTAAAATTATGTGGTTTTCCACATAATTTTGTTTTAAAAAAGTAAATAGAAAAGAAAGTTTAAAAAATGGCAGAAAAAACTTACCCAATGACCCTTGAAGAAAAGGAAAAACTAGAAAAAGAATTAGAGGAGTTGAAACTCGTCCGTCGTCCCGAAGTCGTAGAGCGTATCAAGATTGCTCGTTCCTATGGAGACCTTTCAGAAAATAGTGAGTATGAAGCAGCGAAAGATGAACAAGCTTTTGTTGAAGGACAAATTTCAAGTCTAGAAACAAAAATTCGTTATGCTGAAATTGTTAATAGCGATGCAGTTGCCCAAGATGAGGTAGCAATCGGTAAAACAGTAACAATCCAAGAAGTCGGTGAAGACGAAGAAGAGGTCTACATCATCGTCGGTTCTGCAGGTGCAGATGCTTTTGCTGGTAAAGTCTCAAATGAAAGTCCGATTGGCCGTGCTTTGATTGGCAAGAAGACTGGTGATACTGCAACGATTGAAACACCAGTTGGTAGCTATGATGTCAAAATCTTAAAGGTTGAAAAAACAGCCTAAATAGGATGAAAAAGGAGTAGTGAAGGTTTTGCCTTGCTCAACTCCTTTTTGGTTTTTTGGATAAAAAGGAGACTATATGAGTGAAAATAAGAAGAAAAACAAAATGGAGCGTGGTTTAACCAATCGTCATGTTCAGGTGATGGCCATTGCGGGAACAATCGGAACTGGACTTTTCCTAGGTGCTGGTCGCTCTATCAGCCTTACAGGACCTTCTATCATCTTGATTTACATGATTACAGGAGCCTTTATGTTTTTGATGATGAGGGCTGTTGGGGAGATGCTGTATCAGGATCCAGAACAGCATACCTTTATCAACTTTATCACCCGTCATTTGGGGAAAGGTTGGGGATATTTCTCAGTTTGGTCTTATTGGTTGTCAGTTGTCTTTATCGGTATGGCAGAAATCACTGCCATCTCAGATTATGTTCGCTTCTGGTTTCCCACCTGGCCTAGCTGGATGATTCAACTTGTCTTTTTAACAATTTTGGCTTTAGTCAATCTGATTGCGGTTAAGCTCTTTGGAGAAGTCGAGTTTTGGTTTGCTATGGTCAAGATTGTGGCGATTTTAGCCATGATTGCCACTGGGGTCTTTATGGTTTTGACAGGCTTTAAGACACCGCATGGTGTTGCAAGTTTGGCAAATATCAGCGACCAGTTCTCTCTTTTTCCAAACGGAGTTATGAACTTTGTCATGGCCTTTCAAATGGTATTTTTTGCCTATCTGATGATTGAGTTTATCGGGGTGACAACTTCTGAAACAAAGAACCCTCGTCAGGTCTTGCCCAAAGCTGTTAAGGAAATTCCTCTTAGAATTATCTTCTTCTATGGGGGAGCTCTCATTGCGATTATGGCCATTATTCCTTGGTCTTATCTTAATTCTTCAGATTCTCCATTTGTAACGGTTTTTGAACTGGCGGGTATCAAGTGGGCAGCAGCTCTAATCAACTTTGTTGTCTTGACCTCAGCGGCGTCTGCTCTTAACTCAACTCTCTACTCAACAGGGAGACACTTATATCAGATTGCCCATGATTCGCCCAATCGTTTCTTAAAGGCCATCAAGGTCGATACCCTTTCTCGCCACAATGTTCCACAAAATGCCATCATCGCCTCAGCAATTTTGATTGCTCTGGCTGCCTTTATCAATGTGTTGCCAGGTGTTTCAGATGCCTTTGCTTTGATTACAGCATCTTCATCAGGTGTTTACATCGCGATTTATATCTTGATTATGGTGGCCCATCTCAAATACCGCAAGTCACAAGACTTCATGGCTGATGGCTACCTCATGCCTCAGTATCGCTTGCTTAATCCCCTAACCATTCTCTTTTTCGTCTTTGTTTTTGCGACTCTCTTTTTGCAAGAGTCTACCTTTATGGGGGCAGTTGGTTCTGCCATCTGGATCCTTGTTTTTGGGATTTATAGCCAGTGGAAATTTAGAAAATAACTCATGGACTCATCAACTCTGCTTGGTGAGTTTTTTCTAGTTTGACAGTCCATCTAAATAAGACTATAATCAAGCTGTAGCAGTTTATTAGGAGGTTTGGATGCACGTTAGATTGGAAAATAAGGAATCTCATAAAGCGCAGGAAATAGGGGACTTGATTCGTGCTTATAATCGTTCCAAAAGAGAAGAGGCTGAAAGCGAGCCACTGAACCTTTATGTCGAAGACGAAAAGGGCAATCTCATGGCAGGCTTAGTAGCAGAGACTTTCGGAAATTGGTTGGAAATCGAATATTTGTTTGTGAGAGAGGAATTGAGGGGACAAGGAATTGGTTCAAAACTATTGCAGCGAGCTGAAAATGAAGCCAAGAATCGAAACTGTCGTTTTGCTTTTGTGAATACTTACCAGTTTCAAGCGCCAGATTTTTATCTAAGTCATGGCTACAAGGAAGTCTTTACCTTGCAAGACTATCCCTACACAGGGCAAAGATACTATTATCAAAAAGATTTGTGACCTAGACTTCTTTCTTTTGGAGAGGAACTTAGCTAAGTATCAAAAAAGAACGAATACTCTTTATCATGTAAGATGATAGAGAGTTTTTTGTTAATAAAATCTTACAAAATGACATTTATATATTGCATTAAGTTAGATATATGGTATAATGTTTTTAAAAGAAGCGCAACTTTTTTAAAAATGTGAAGGAGGACTCTAGTGGCTAAAAATTTAAAATTAAAATTAGCTCGGGTAGAGCGTGATTTAACACAAGGGGAATTGGCAGAAGATGTAGGTGTTACTAGGCAGACTATAGGCTTGATTGAAGCTGGGAAATACAATCCCAGTCTCTCCCTCTGCCAGTCCATTTGCAGATGTTTAGGCAAAACTTTAGACCAACTATTTTGGGAGGAAGAAGATGAAAAATAGAAAAAAACTCGTGATCAAAGATGAACGTACGGAAAAATTAGACGGAAAGATTTCAGGAGAAATTCTCTTGGGAATGTGCCTATTTTTGGCACTGGAAATTTTTGCCAAAGTTTATATTTTCAATTTAACACTTTTGTCCTATTTACCAGAATTACTTTTATTGATTGGAGTCGGTTTGTATGCCATTATTCGCCGCATGTATGTAGGAATTGATATTCGAGATATTGTTGAGAATACTGGAAAAGAAAGAATTTTATCTGCTTTGGGATTTTCTATAGTGATTTTATTGATTGATATCGTAGGCAATCGCGAGGAATTGGTCAATCTATTGACTTGGAAGTACTCCCTAAAAGTGGTTCTAGCAGTTATCATCTATCTTGTTGGGAGTTTTTCTATGGATAGAGTTATCCTATACTTGAATCGCAGAAATCAGCAAGTTTGGGAGGAAGAAGATGAAAAATAGATTTTTTTATTATCAATTATTAGACGAAAGAGAAGAACAACTGTTTAACAAAGCTGGGACAGAGACTTTTTATATGTTTATCGGGCTCATTCTGCTAAGTTATTTGGTGGCTGTATTAGCACCTGCTCTTTTTAATCCTGATATTCTTCTGGTTACTCTTCTTTTAGGAATTTTCTTCTTTTTCAATCGTGCACGACAACTTGGAGTGACCTACTATAGTCGTTTTCATTTTACGATTGTAGGGTGTTTGCTGGTAACTCTCGCTATTACGACTCTTTTGATGTTGCAGAATTATCAATTCAATATCGAAATTTATCAGCACAATCCTCTGAACGTTAAATACTTGTCTGCTTGGGTCATTACTTATCTGATTTACCTTCCTTGGGTTTTTATCGGCAATCTCGGCCTTAAAAGTTATGGCGAATGGGCTCAGAAAAAGTTTGAGAAAGATATGGATGAACTGGAGAATGGAGAATAGCTTGTTAGCTTTTTATCAATCTTGGTAAAATGTGTTATAATAGTACTAATTTATCGGACGGTGTGAAAGTGGTAGGATACTTTCATACCCTTGTAAAGTAGGAAGAAGGAAAACAGATGTATCCAGATGATAGTTTGACATTGCACACGGACTTGTACCAGATTAACATGATGCAAGTTTACTTTGACCAAGGAATTCACAATAAGAAGGCGGTTTTTGAGGTTTACTTCCGCCAGCAACCGTTTAATAACGGCTATGCGGTTTTTGCTGGCTTGGAAAGAATTGTACATTATCTTGAAGACTTACGCTTTTCAGATAGCGATATTGCCTACTTGGAGTCGCTTGGCTATCGTGGAGAATTCTTGGATTACCTACGAAATCTCAAGTTAGAACTAACGGTTCGTTCTGCTCAGGAAGGGGACTTGGTCTTTGCCAATGAACCGATTGTACAGGTTGAAGGCCCTCTTGCCCAATGTCAATTGGTCGAAACGGCTCTCTTAAACATCGTTAACTTTCAAACCTTGATAGCGACCAAGGCAGCACGTATTCGTTCAGTCATTGAAGATGAGCCTTTGATGGAATTCGGGACACGTCGTGCGCAAGAAATGGATGCGGCTATCTGGGGAACACGCGCAGCTGTGATTGGTGGCGCCAATGGTACTAGTAATGTGCGAGCAGGGAAACTCTTTGGCATTCCTGTCTTGGGTACTCATGCTCATGCCTTGGTACAGGTTTATGGAAACGACTATAAGGCCTTCAAGGCCTATGCTTCAACCCATCGTGACTGTGTCTTTCTAGTAGATACTTATGATACGTTGCGTATCGGTGTGCCGGCTGCTATTCAGGTAGCTCGTGAACTGGGAGACAAGATTAATTTTAAAGGCGTTCGTATCGACTCAGGGGATATAGCCTATATTTCCAAGAAAGTTCGCCAACAGTTAGATGAGGCTGGATATCCAGATGCCAAAATTTACGCTTCCAATGACCTAGATGAAAATACCATCCTTAACCTCAAAATGCAACACGCTAAGATTGATGTTTGGGGGGTGGGTACCAAGCTGATTACAGCCTATGATCAGCCAGCCCTTGGAGCGGTTTATAAGATTGTGGCTATCGAAGATGAAACTGGTAAGATGCGCAATACCATCAAGCTTTCAAGCAATGCTGAAAAAGTATCGACCCCAGGTAAGAAGCAGGTATGGCGCATTACTAGTCGTGAAAAAGGTAAGTCAGAAGGTGACTACATCACCTATGACGGTGTGGATGTTGCCAGCATGACAGAAATCAAAATGTTCCATCCGACCTATACTTACATTAAGAAGACCGTTCGAAACTTTGATGCTGTTCCTCTCTTGGTGGATATCTTTAAAGAAGGAACATTAGTTTACGATTTGCCTAGTTTGACTGACATTCAAGCCTATGCTCGTAAGGAATTTGACAAACTTTGGGATGAGTACAAACGGGTACTCAATCCGCAACACTATCCAGTGGATCTGGCGCGTGATATTTGGCAGGACAAAATGGACTTGATTGACAAGATGCGCAAAGAAGCTCTTGGTGAAGGAGAAGAAGAATGAGTTTGCAAGAGACCATTATCCAGCAACTGGGCGTCAAACCAGTGATTGATGCCCAGGAAGAAATTCGTCGTTCGATTGATTTCTTAAAGAGATACTTGAAAAAACACCCTTTCCTTAAAACCTTTGTATTAGGGATTTCTGGGGGACAAGACTCAACCTTAGCAGGACGTTTGGCGCAATTAGCTATGGAAGAAATGCGAGCAGAGACAGGAGATGACAGCTATCAATTTATCGCTGTTCGCCTACCTTATGGAGTGCAAGCTGATGAAGCAGATGCTCAAAAAGCCCTTGATTTCATCCAACCAGATGTCAGTCTAGTTGTAAATATCAAGGAATCAGCTGATGCTATGACAGCTGCAGTCGAAGCGACAGGAAGTCCTGTTTCAGACTTTAACAAGGGCAATATTAAGGCTCGTAGTCGTATGATTGCTCAGTATGCGCTAGCAGGAGCACATAGCGGAGCTGTTATTGGGACAGACCACGCCGCGGAAAACATCACAGGTTTCTTTACCAAGTTTGGTGACGGTGGTGCGGATATTCTCCCTCTTTACCGACTCAATAAACGCCAAGGAAAACAACTCTTGCAGGAACTTGGTGCAGACCCAGCCCTTTATGAAAAAATCCCAACAGCAGATTTGGAAGAAGAAAAACCAGGTATTGCTGACGAAGTAGCCTTGGGAGTCACTTATGCAGAAATTGATGACTACCTAGAAGGCAAAACCATCAGTCCAGAAGCTCAAGCAAGGATCGAAAACTGGTGGCATAAAGGCCAACACAAACGCCACCTACCCATCACCGTCTTTGATGACTTTTGGGAGTGAGACAGAAATCGGTAACTCGAAGAGTTCGATTTCGTTGTCTCACCCCCGCAACGATGACTAGGTTTGAAAAAGCTTGGTAAAGCGCATTTCAAACCAGACAGCGACTGCGTCAAGGGATTAGATAAAACACTTGTTTCCTAGCTATTACTGAGTATAGTCTTTTTACCCTGAGCCTAGAAATGAGAAAGCGAGGTAACATTATGAAAGCAATCGGTACGCAAATGTTACAGACAGACCGATTAATCTTGAGAAGATTTGTGGAGAGTGATGCGGAAGCCATGTTTCAAAATTGGGCTTCGTCTGCTGAGAATCTGACCTATGTCACCTGGGATCCTCATCCTGATGTTGAGGTGACTCGGAATTCGATTCGAAATTGGGTTGCATCCTATACTAATCCCAACTATTACAAATGGGCCATTTGTCTCAAAGAAAACCCTGAGCATGTGATAGGAGATATCAGCATCGTTGAGATGAATGAGACTGATTCAAGTTGTGAAATTGGGTATGTTTTAGGAAAAAACTTTTGGGGCCGAGGTATGATGACAGAGGCCTTGAAAGCTGTGCTAGACTTCTGTTTTACTCAAGCAGGCTTTCAAAAAGTCAGAGCTCGTTACGCCAGTCTCAACCCAGCTTCAGGCCGTGTGATGGAAAAAGCGGGAATGTCTTATCTAAAAACCATTGCCAATGGTGTGGAGAGAAAAGACTACGTTGCGGACCTTATTTATTACCAGATAAGTAGGGAGGACAGGTGATTCTCTTTTCTGTTTCTACCAAAGTCAGACCTTGTCTGGCTTTTTTTGTGCCAGATTTCTAAATAAACTGATTAAATTCCTATTTTTCCCTATCATTGTCCCTGTTTTTTCTGGAGTTTTGGGGATATAATAGACCTATCAAATCAAAGAATGGAGGAAGGCAATGGACAATGTAATCTTTTTTATTAGTGTTTTTCTTGCTGGAATTCTTTCCTTCTTTTCTCCTTGTATTTTACCCTTGTTGCCAGTCTATGCGGGGGTCTTGTTGGATGATAAGAATGATGCTCAGGCTTCTAGTGGAAAATTTTCAATCTCACTTGTTAGTTTATTGCGAACTTTGGCCTTTATAGCGGGGATTTCTTTTATCTTTATCTTACTGGGTTATGGAGCTGGTTTTTTAGGCAATTTGCTTTATGCTTCCTGGTTTCAGTATGTGACAGGTGCGATTATCATTCTCTTGGGCTTACACCAGATGGAAGTCCTACATTTGCAGGGGCTTTACAAGGAAAGAAGACTACAATTAAAGAGACAGGGGCAAAAGGGTAACGGCTATAGTCAGGCATTTTTACTGGGGTTGACCTTTAGTTTTGCTTGGACGCCATGTGTGGGGCCAGTTCTGGGCTCTGTTTTGGCCTTGGCGGCTTCAGGTGGTTCAGGAGCTTTGCAGGGTGCTGGTCTCATGTTGGTTTACACGCTGGGTTTGGCGCTACCATTTTTGGTTCTAGCTCTTGCCTCTAGCTATGTTTTGAAACATTTCCGAAAACTCCATCCTTATCTCGGAACCCTCAAAAAAGTAGGTGGTTTCCTCATTATCGTGATGGGAATCTTGGTTCTTTTGGGAAATGCTTCCATTTTGACTACATTATTTGAATAGAGAGGAAAAAGAAATGAAAAAATGGCAAACATGTCTCCTTGGAGTAGGCTCAATCTGTTGCTTGGCAGCCTGTTCGGCTAAAAACATGGCAGACGAGTCTACTATGAAGGAGCAAACCAAAACAGAACAAGTTAGTTCGAAAACTGCGACTAAAGGTCAGGAAGTCGCTGATTTTGAACTGACAGGTGTAGATGGCAAGACCTATCGTTTGTCTGATTACAAGGGCAAGAAAGTCTATCTTAAATTCTGGGCTTCTTGGTGTTCCATCTGTCTAGCCAGCCTTCCAGATACGGATGAAATCGCTAAGGATGCTGGTGATGACTATGTGGTCTTGACAGTGGTGTCTCCTGGACACAAGGGGGAGCAATCTGAAGCGGACTTTAAGAATTGGTACAAGGGATTGGATTATAAAAATTTTCCAGTTTTAATTGATCCATCAGGTAAACTCTTGGAAAGTTATGGTGTCCGTTCTTATCCGACTCAAGCCTTTATAGACAAGGAAGGCAAGCTGGTCAAAACGCAACCAGGTTTTATGGATAAGGAAATGATTTTAAAAGAATTGAAAGAAATGGGGTAGAGAAAGGCTATGAATGATAAAGTAAAACTTTTTGTCTTGGCAGGGGTCATTCTCCTAGTCCTAACCGGTTTCTATTTTCTATTGATGCGAAATGCAGGGCAGACAGACAGCTCGCAAATTGAGAAAGCGTCAGTTAGCCAAGGAGGAAAAACAGTGAAAAAAACAGAAGTGAGTAAAGACGCAGACTTGCACGAAATTTATCTAGCTGGAGGATGTTTCTGGGGAGTGGAGGAATACTTCTCACGCGTGCCTGGAGTGACAGATGCCGTTTCTGGCTATGCAAACGGTAGAGGGGAAACAACCAAGTACGAATTGATTAACCAAACAGGTCATGCGGAAACCGTCCATGTCACTTACGACGCCAATCAAATTTCCCTCAAGGAGATCCTGCTTCATTACTTCCGCATTATCAATCCAACCAGCAAAAATAAACAAGGAAATGATGTGGGGACCCAGTACCGTACTGGTGTCTATTACACAGATGATAAGGATTTGGAAGTAATCAACCAAGTCTTTGATGAAGTTGCTAAAAAATATGACCAACCTCTGGCAGTTGAAAAGGAAAACTTGAAGAATTTTGTAGTGGCTGAGGACTATCACCAAGACTACCTCAAGAAAAATCCAAATGGCTACTGTCATATCAATGTTAATCAGGCCGCCTACCCCGTCATTGATGCTAGCAAATATCCTAAACCAAGCGATGAAGAATTGAAAAAGACCTTGTCACCTGAGGAGTACGCAGTTACCCAGAAAAATCAAACAGAACGAGCTTTTTCAAACCGCTACTGGGATAAATTCGAATCTGGTATCTATGTGGATGTGGCAACTGGCGAACCCCTCTTTTCATCAAAAGACAAGTTTGAGTCTGGTTGTGGCTGGCCTAGTTTCACCCAACCAATTAGTCCAGATGTTGTCACTTACAAGGAAGATAAGTCTTACAATATGACGCGCATGGAAGTGAGAAGTCGAGTTGGAGATTCTCACCTTGGCCATGTCTTTACAGATGGGCCTCAGGACAAGGGTGGCTTGCGCTACTGTATCAATAGTCTTTCTATCCGATTTATTCCCAAAGACCAAATGGAAGAAAAAGGCTATGCCTATTTACTAGATTATGTCGATTAAGAAGTCTTTCCTAAGCAGTTAGTGGAGAATTTTGCTATACTGATACTAGTAAGTGACAAAGGAGCAGAGCATGACCTACACAATCTTAATCGTAGAGGATGAATATCTAGTAAGACAAGGCTTGACCAAGTTGGTCAATGTAGCAGCCTACGATATGGAAATCATCGGTCAGGCCGAAAATGGAAGGCAGGCTTGGGACTTGATCCAAAAGCAGGTGCCAGATATCATTTTAACTGATATCAATATGCCTCAGCTAAATGGCATCCAGTTGGCCAGGCTGGTCCGAGAAACCTATCCCCAGGTGCATTTGGTATTTTTGACGGGTTACGATGACTTTGATTATGCCTTGTCTGCTGTCAAACTCGGTGTAGATGATTACCTGCTCAAACCCTTTTCTCGTCAGGATATTGAGGAAATGTTAGGGAAAATCAAGCAAAAACTAGACAAGGAAGAAAAAGAAGAGCAGTTACAAGATTTATTAACCGATAAGTTTGAGGGAAATATTGCTCAGAAGATCCAGTCTCATCTGGCTGATAGTCAATTTAGTTTAAAGTCTTTAGCCAGTGAATTGGGCTTTAGTCCGACTTATTTGAGTTCCTTGATTAAGAAAGAGTTGGGGCTGCCTTTTCAGGATTACCTGGTGAGAGAGCGTGTCAAACAAGCCAAGCTCTTGCTTCTGACCACGGATTTAAAGATTTATGAGATCGCCGAGAAGGTTGGCTTTGAAGATATGAACTACTTTACCCAACGTTTTAAACAGATTGCAGGTGTGACACCTCGTCAGTTTAAGAAGGGAGAAGGCCGATGAAGCGTTCTTCTCTCCTAGTCAGAATGGTTATTTCCATCTTTCTGGTCTTTCTCATTCTCCTAGCTCTGGTTGGGACTTTCTACTATCAATCTAGTTCATCAGCCATTGAGGCTACTATCGAGGGTAATAGCCAAACGACCATTAGCCAAACTAGCCACTTTATTCAGTCTTATATCAAAAAATTAGAAACCACCTCTACCAGTTTGACCCAGCAGGCAGATGTCCTAGCCTATGCTGAGAATCCTAACCAAGACCAAGTCAAGGGAATCCGAGATCTGTTTTTGACCATCTTAAAGGCAGACCAGGACTTGAAAACGGTGGTACTGGTCACCAAATCCGGTCAGGTTATTTCTACAGATGATAGTGTGCAGATGAAAACTTCCTCAGATATGATGGCTGAGGATTGGTACAAAAAGGCCATTCATCAGGGAGCTAAGCCAGTTTTGACACCAGCTCGTAAATCAGATAGTCAGTGGGTTATTTCTGTCACTCAAGAACTTGTTGATGCAGAGGGGGCCAATCTTGGCGTACTTCGTTTGGATATTTCCTATGAAACTCTGGAAGCCTATCTTAACCAACTCCAGTTGGGTCAGCAGGGTTTTGCCTTTATCATCAATGAAAACCATGAATTTGTCTACCATCCTAAACGTACTGTCTATAGCTCAGCGAGTGAAATGGAGGCCATGAAACCCTACATTGAGACGGGGCAGGGCTATACGCTGGATCATCAATCCTACGTCAGTCAGGAACAGATTGCAGGGACTGATTGGACGGTTATAGGCGTGTCTTCGCTGGAGAAGTTAGACCAGGTTCGGAGTCAACTCATGTGGACCTTGCTTGCTGCTAGTGCCTTATCTCTTCTTGCCTGTCTCTGCTTGGTGTGGTTCAGTCTCAAACGCTGGATTGCCCCTTTGAAGGATCTGAGAGAAACCATGCTGGAAATTGCTTCTGGTACACAAAATCTTCGTGCTAAGGAAGCTGGCGCCTATGAACTGAGAGAAGTGACTCGTCAGTTCAATGCCATGCTGGATCAGATTGATCAGTTGATGGCAGATGTGCGCAGGCAGGAAGAAGCAACCCGGCAGTATGAACTTCAAGCACTGTCGAGCCAGATTAACCCCCATTTCCTCTATAATACTTTGGACACTATCATCTGGATGGCTGAGTTTCAGGATAGTCAGCGAGTGGTTCAGGTGACCAAGTCCTTGGCAACCTATTTCCGCTTGGCGCTCAATCAAGGCAAGGATTTGATTTCTCTTTCTGATGAAATCAATCATGTCCGCCAGTACCTCTTTATCCAGAAACAACGCTATGGTGATAAGCTGGAGTATGAGATTGATGAAGATTCTGCTTTTGATAATTTAGTCTTGCCTAAACTGGTGTTGCAACCTCTTGTAGAAAATGCCCTTTATCACGGCATCAAGGAGAAGGAAGGTCAGGGCCATATTAAAGTTTCCGTCCAGAAAAAGGATTCAGGGCTTGTCATCCGCATTGAGGATGATGGTGTTGGTTTCCAAAATCCTGGCGATAGCAGTCAAAGTCAGCTCAAACGTGGGGGAGTTGGTCTGCAAAATGTCAACCAACGCCTCAAACTTCATTTTAGAGAAAACTATCAGATGAAGATTGATTCTGTACCTGAAAAAGGGACGACAGTTGAAATATGCATCAATAAAAAAGCAATTAGCTAACTCCCAGTATATTCTGGGAGTTTTGCTTTTAAAAATCAGAATGATTAGTTGGCCTTGATAAAATCAGTAAAAAAAGATATGATAGATAGTGACAAAAGAGGTATCAAGTATGAAGGAAAAAGATATTCAAAGAGCAACAAGCCAGATTGTTGAAGATGTATTAGAAAAGGCCAATTTGAAGCAGGGATCCATCTTTGTTTTGGGCCTTTCTTCTAGTGAGGTGATAGGTGGTCAGATTGGCAAGGAATCCAGTCAAGAAATTGGGGAAATTATTGTGAAGACCATCCTAGATATCCTAGAGGGAAAAGCAATTCATCTAGCCGTTCAAGGTTGTGAACATGTCAATCGAGCCCTCGTTGTTGAACGCCAGGTGGCAGAGCAGTTTGGTCTGGAAATGGTCAGCGTCCTTCCGACTCTTCATGCAGGAGGTTCAGGTCAGTTGGCAGCCTTCAAGTTTATGAAGGATCCAGTTGAGGTTGAATTTATCAAGGCCCATGCTGGGTTGGATATCGGAGATACTGCAATTGGCATGCATGTCAAGCACGTTCAGGTTCCGATTCGCCCTGTACTGCGTGAAATTGTGCATGCCCATGTAACGGCTCTAGCTAGTCGTCCAAAATTAATCGGAGGTGCGCGTGCGCATTATCCGCAAGATTCTATTAGAAAGTCGTAAAATCATTCTGTAGCAACAGAAGAAAAGCAAGAGACAGAGGAAACAATGGTATAGATACCATGACTTCCTCTGTTCTTTTTTGTTGTATTTTTGTGTAAAGTGCTCCAAATAAGACCAGTTTTTACAAGAAGAAGGGGTGCTATCTGATGGAGAATTGCCAAAAAGTAGAAAAAAAGAAACTTAGAGAAGATTTTCCGTTATAGAAATCAGTAAACAAAGCTGGATTTAGCTGTTCTAGGTCGGCTATTTTGTGCTATACTTAAGATATGCATAGAAAAACAGTGATTGATTTTAGGGCTTTGGGGAAGAGATACACCTTTACCCAGCCGATCAAAGAGTTAAAAACGAGAGATTTAGCAGAAGTGGCAGACTTGCTGGCACAAGTGGAAAGCTACCAAGAGCAAGGCTATTATGTGGTGGGCTACGTCAGTTATGAGGCTGCACCTGCTTTTGAGGAAAAACTAGCAGTTCACAAGCTTCCTCTATTGGGCGAGTATTTGCTTTATTTTACCGTTCACGATAGGGTGGAAAAATCCCTTATTCCACTGACTTATGAGGAAGTAGATCTGCCTTCAAATTGGCAGGAAGTAACGTCTGCAGCAGACTATGAAAAGGCTATTGGGCAGATTCACCATCATTTGCGTCAGGGGGACACCTATCAGGTCAACTATACCGTCCAACTCAAGCAAGATTTAAGTGCCAATCCTTTTGCCATTTACAATCGCATGGTGGTAGAGCAGGAGGCGGGCTACAATGCCTATGTTGAACATGATGAGATGGCAGTGATTTCCATGAGCCCAGAGCTCTTTTTTGAGCAAAATGACCGAGAATTAACGACTCGTCCGATGAAAGGAACAACCCATCGGGGAGTGACTGACCAAGAAGACCTTGCCCAGGCTAGCTGGTTGGAGCAGGATCCTAAAAATCGCTCTGAAAATATGATGATTGTGGACCTCTTGCGAAACGATATGAACCGTATTTCTGAAGTTGGAAGTGAGCATGTGGAGCGTCTGTGTCAGGTGGAGCAGTATTCGACCGTTTGGCAAATGACTTCGACCATTAAGAGTCAGTTACGACCGGATGTGGACCTAGTTGAAATCTTCCGTTCGCTCTTTCCATGTGGATCTATCACAGGAGCTCCCAAAATTGCGACCATGGAAATTATCAAGAACTTGGAGCCCCAACCCAGAGGAGTCTACTGCGGAACGATTGGTCTCTTGCTTCCAAGTGGGCGCCGGATTTTTAATGTCGCCATTCGGACTATCCAACTGCATCAAGGGAAAGCCATCTATGGAGTGGGTGGTGGCATTACTTGGGATAGTACTTGGGAATCTGAATACCGAGAGGTTCATCAAAAGGCGGCTGTTCTCTATCGTAAACAAGCTCGTTTCAAGCTGATTACAACTGGGAAAATCAGCCAAAAACAACTGCTGTTTGAAGATCAACATCTGGAAAGACTGACAAAGGCGAGTCGATATTTTGACTATCCTTTTAATCCGGAAGACCTGAGACAAAAGATAGAGGAAGAGTGCCAAGTTTGTGATGCTAATCAAGACTACCGTTTGCGAATCATCCTCAGCAAATCTGGAGAGATAGAACTCAGCCGCCAAATCTTAGCACCCCTCAGTCCAAGTTTCTGCAAAGCCAAACTCTTCCTGCAAGAAGTAGATTTGAATCAATCATTTACTTACTTTAAAACAACTCATAGACCACACTTAAGTCTAGGGGAACAGGAAATCATTTACCATAATGCAGCAGGTGAATTGATTGAAACCTCTATAGGAAATCTGGTCTTAAAAATTAATGGTAAGCTCTACACACCGCCTATCAGTCTAGGGATTTTGCCAGGAATTTACCGCCAGCATTTGCTGGAAACAGGACAAGTAGAGGAAAAAGTCTTGACTGCGCTAGACTTGAATCACGCGGAGGCTATCTATGGCTGTAACGCAGTCAGAGGATTGTATGAGTTGGAAGTGAATTCTAAATAAACTTCATAAATTAAAAAAAATAATGGATATGTTGAATTGTTGAATTAAGTTTGATAAAATAAAAAGAAAACGATGTCATTTTATAGGAGGCAATGATGAAAAAAACAGTTTTGCTGAAAGCGATTCTTACTGTTCTTCCAGTTTTAGGTTTGTTTGCTCAGCCGGTTAGTGCAGAAGAAAATATTCATTTTTCTAGTTGTAAAGAAGCATGGGAAAATGGTTATTCTGATATTCATAGAGGAGAGCCTGGATACTCATCTAAGCTAGATCGTGATGGTGATGGGATAGCTTGTGAACGTGCAAATGCACCTCGAGGTGTCTTTAAACCACGCCAGTCTAATCCACAGAATAGAGTTTCTTCTAGTGGATGGGTTAAGCAGGATGGATATTGGTATTATTATTCTGACAATGGTAATCCAGTAACAAATTCTTGGAAAGGAGATTACTATCTCAAATCAGATGGAACAATGGCTCAGAGTGAGTGGATATACGACTCATATTACAAAGGATGGTATTATCTCAAATCGGATGGTTCGTATGCACGAAGTACATGGATAGGAAATTATTATCTAAAACCAAACGGAAAGCTGGCTCAAAGTGAATGGATTTATGATTCATTATACCAAGCTTGGTATTATTTGAAATCAGATGGATCTTATGCCAAAAATGCTTGGCAAGGCGCTTTTTATCTCAAAGCGAATGGTAAAATGGCACAAGGTGAGTGGATTTATGACTCTTCTGATCAATCCTGGTACTACTTGAAATCAGATGGTTCATACGCTCGTAATACTTGGCAAGGAAATTACTATTTGAAATCAGATGGTAAAATGGCAAAGAATGAGCGAGTTGATGGTGGCAGATACTACGTAGATGGTTCTGGCCTTTGGAAACCATAAATCAGAATAATTTATAGGAAGTTAATGCAAACCTTTGCACAAAACGGACGATTTTGTTATACTATAGCTGTAAGCATTTTCAATTAAAAAGGAGAAGACGATGAGTCAAAAGATTATAGGGATTGACCTTGGTGGAACATCTATCAAGTTTGCAATTTTAACTCAAGAGGGAGAAATCCAAGAAAAATGGTCTATCAAGACCAATATTTTGGACGAGGGAAGCCATATCGTAGATGATATGATTGAGTCTATTCAACATCGTTTGGACTTGCTTGGATTGTCTGCTACAGATTTCCGAGGTATTGGAATGGGATCACCTGGTGTGGTTGACCGTGAAAAAGGGACTGTTATCGGTGCCTACAACCTAAACTGGAAAACCCTTCAACCAATTAAAGAAAAGATTGAAAAAGCCTTGGGGATTCCGTTCTTCATTGACAATGATGCCAACGTAGCTGCTCTTGGTGAGCGCTGGATGGGTGCTGGTGACAACCAACCGGAAGTTGTCTTTATGACACTTGGTACCGGTGTTGGTGGTGGTATCGTGGCAGAAGGCAAATTACTTCACGGTGTTGCTGGTGCGGCAGGAGAACTTGGTCACATCACTGTTGACTTTGACCAACCAATCGCATGTACTTGCGGTAAGAAGGGCTGTTTGGAGACAGTAGCTTCAGCAACAGGGATTGTCAACTTGACTCGTCGATATGCAGATGAATACGAGGGCGATGCGGCCTTGAAACGCTTGATCGACGATGGAGAAGAAGTAACTGCCAAAACTGTTTTTGACTTGGCAAAAGAGGGAGACGACCTTGCCTTGATCGTTTACCGTAACTTCTCACGTTACTTGGGAATCGCTTGTGCCAACATCGGCTCAATCCTCAACCCTTCAACAATCGTTATCGGTGGTGGGGTGTCAGCTGCGGGAGAATTCCTTCTACAAGGTGTTCAAAAGGTTTATGACGAAAATACCTTCCCACAAGTACGCACAACAACTAAACTAGCTCTTGCAACTCTAGGAAATGACGCTGGAGTTATTGGAGCAGCATCACTTGTATTGCAATAAGATCATAAAAGGAGGAAAAACACTACTTTAAAGCCAGTGATTTTCCTCCTTTCTTTTTTTATGCTATACTAGTTAAGACTATAAATGAGGTGAGAGTAAATGACAAAAGCTGATACGATTTTTAAAGAAAATATTGAACGAATCCTCAAAGACGGTGTCTTTTCTGAGCAGGCTCGTCCCAAGTACAAAGATGGAACTATTGCCAATTCTAAGTATGTGACTGGTGCTTTTGCAGAGTATGACTTGGCAAAAGGGGAATTTCCCATCACAACCTTGCGTCCCATTGCAATCAAATCCGCCATCAAAGAAGTACTCTGGATCTACCAAGATCAGTCTAATAGTCTAGAAGTGCTAAATAGCAAGTACAATGTTCACTACTGGAATGACTGGGAAGTGGGGGATACAGGAACCATCGGTGAGCGCTATGGGGCAGTTGTTAAGAAACACGACATCATCAATAAGATTCTCAAGCAGTTGGAAGCCAACCCTTGGAACCGTCGCAATATCATCTCGCTCTGGGATTATGAGGCTTTTGAGGCAACTGATGGTCTTCTTCCATGCGCCTTTCAGACTATGTTTGATGTTCGTCGAGTAGATGGAGAAATTTATCTAGATGCGACTTTGACCCAGCGCTCTAATGACATGCTAGTGGCCCACCACATCAATGCCATGCAGTACGTAGCTCTTCAAATGATGATTGCCAAGCATTTCGGCTGGAAGGTTGGGAAGTTCTTCTACTTCATCAACAACCTTCATATCTATGATAATCAGTTTGAACAAGCAGAGGAATTGCTTCGTCGTAAGCCGTCAAACTGCCAACCTCGTTTGGTTTTAAATGTGCCAGATGGGACCAATTTCTCTGATATCAAAGCGGAGGACTTTGAGTTA